>NZ_JBSGFZ010000009.1:0-286828 GCF_053603655.1 Kribbella sp. NPDC004138 | reverse complement strand
CATCAGGACGGCGCGGTCAGTCCGGACCAGTTCATCTTCCTGGAGTCGGCGTTCCTGCTCGCCGCGATCGTGCTCGGCGGTATGGGCACCATCGCTCCAACCCACCTCCTGGCCGACACCTCGGGCCAGGCAGGGCCGAGTGTCCTGGGCGGCAGGACACCGGAGGCTCCCGACACCTCACCGGGAACCTCCCCCTTGAGGTGGTCGGCTCCGAGTGTGACCGTCGCGCCTGGGCGGTCACACCCGGAGCCTCCTCACATCAGATTGCCGGCCATCCGCCGAAGCACGTCGATCGTCGCCAGGTACTCCACGTCCGAGATCCCGGCCACCACCCGCCGCCGCTGCGCCCGAACCTTCACGCTCAGCGCCTCCAACGCCCGCTCACCGTCCGCCGGATCCCCACCCAGAAACGGCGCAAGCGCCTCCGCGATCCCCGCCCCAGGCGCCGCAGGTCCCGGCAATGCGAGCTCCTGCGCCGCGGATGCCGGCGCTGCGGACCTGGACTCCGTCGTGTTGCTCTGTGCGTGTGCCGCCGGCGGCCGGCGGTGTGTGGCTGCGGCGTTGAGGGCCTGCCATTGGCGGCGGGTGAGGTTGTCGGCGGCGAGGAGTTGGTCGAACGACGCCTCCAGTAGCCGGTCGACCTCCTTCAGCCACCAGCCGATAGGCTTGTTGTCACCGGACATATACATGTCAAAGAGCATATAGTTGGAGCCGGACATGGACAACCCCGACCCGGTCGCCGCGGTAGAAGCGGCGATGATCGCGATCCGCCGGCGGCAGACCCGCCGTACGTTCGCCGTCCAGTCCGGCGGACCCGACCCGGTCCAGGAGGTCCTCGACGCGATCGAGGCGGCCGAGCCCGGCCCGCTCGGCGTCAACGGTGTCGCCGCGGCCCTCGGTGTCGACCAGCCTCGCGCGAGCAAACTCGTCGCCGCCGCGGTCTCGGCGGACCTCGTACGCCGCGAGGCCGACCAGGCGGACGGCCGCCGTACCAACCTCGTCCTCACCGCCGCCGGGAGAGCCCAGCTGGACACCGTCCACGCCTTCCGCCGGGACCGCTTCGCCGCCGCGATGGAAGACTGGACGCACAACGAACGAAACGACTTCGCCACCCTCCTGACCCGCTTCGTGACCGCCCTGGACCGCTAGATGTCCGCCCCCGGTCCGCCGCGCCGCCTGTCCGCGAAACCTGAGACAAGAAATGGTCCACGGAGACCTGGTATTGCATGTCCCAGGTCACCGTTGCTTGTCTCAGGTCCGAGCAACGCCACCGCGAGACGGGTCACCGACGGGCTGCGTACACCGCGAACGGGGCGTCGGGCACGATGGCGGAGGCGTCGGCAGCCCAGCCTTCGGCGCGGACCTCTCCGGCGTACTCCATGCCCAGCCGCTGCATCACTGCCTGGGAGGCCGCGTTCACCCGCTCGGTGAAAGCTATGACGGACGAGGCGTTCAAGGTGTCGAATGCGTAGTCCAGACCGGCGCGGCCGAGCTCGGTTGCGAGGCCGCGGCCGCGGGCCGGCTCGGTCAGGGCCCAGCCGAGTTCAAGCCGGTCGGCGGCCCAGGAGGGCCCGACCAGCTCCGCGATCGCCGCGGCCGTCGGCGCATCGGCCGGAATACGGGACAGACCACCGCGCCCCACCACGTCGCCGGTCACCCGCTCATAGGCGATCCACTTACCGGCAGCGTCTCGTTCCCAGCTCGCCTGGTGGTCAGCGACCCGCACGGCCGCCTGCTCCGCCGACAGCGTCTCGTCGTACCAGCGGGCCACCCACGGGTCCTCGTAGATCCGCTGAAGGTCCGCCGCATGTCCGGGAACCACCCCGTTCGGACCGGTCAGCGGCTCGAGCCGCAGGCGGTCCGTGAACCGTGTCCGGACCGTGTGCGCGACCAGGTCCCGCAGTCGCCGGTCGCCGTCGGTCCGGTTCACCATCAGCAGGTCCAGGTCGTACGGTCCAGCCCAGGCGGACGCGTCGTGCTTGCCGGCTTCGAGGCGTGGCCGGCCGAGGTCTCCGTCGACGGTGACGAGGTAGTCGACCTCCCGCCGCACCCGGCCCTGCCACTCCCACTCCCAGTCCGCGACGGTCCAGACGATGTCGCGGACCTTCCAGCCGGTCTCCTCCTCGACCTCGCGCGCCAGCGCCTGCTCCGGAGTCTCACCAGCCTCCAGGTGCCCGCCGACGATGTCCCAGATCCCCGGCAGCAACCGCCGGTCCGCCGTACGCCGCTGCAGATAGACGCGATGCTGCTCGTCCCGGATCAAAGCCCCCACACAGTCGACCGCGCGCATATAGCTCAACCTAGTCCCGCAGTGGGCGCTCGGTGATGCGGTTCGGCATGAAGAGCACGGCGACGACGAGGAGGAGTGCGGCCGCGGCGGCGCCGTAGTACACGTCGTGGACAGCGGGCGCGAGGATCTCGGCCGGCACCTTCTCCAGGTCTGCGTGGTCGTCGCCGAGGCGCGCGGCGACCACGCCGTTCGCGACCGCGCCGAAGACCGCGACCCCGACCGCGCTGCCGACCGAGCGGGAGAACATGTTCGCGCCGGTCACCACGCCGCGCGTCTGCCAGTCGACCGACGACTGCGCGGCCACGACCGACGGCGAGGCGGAGAAGCCGAGCCCGACCCCGATCACGAAGCACGCCGCGGCGAGGTGCAGGACCGAACTCCCGGACCCGACCGTGAGCAGTACGCCGGACCCGAGGACGACGATCAGCGAGCCCATCAGCATCGTCGTGCGGAACCCGACCCGCAGGTAGATCCGCCCGGCGAACGACGCCGCGATCGGCCAGCCGAGCGTCATCGCGGCGAGCGCGAACCCGGCGACGAGGGCCGACGTACCGAGGACGCTCTGCGCGAACAGCGGCACGTACGTCGACAGGCCGATCATCAGCAAGCCGATCAGCAGCGCGGCCGAGTTGGCCGAGTTCAGCACCCGCTGGCGCAGCACCCACAGCGGCAGGATCGGCTCGGCCGCCCGCCGCTCGACGAACACGAACCCCACCAGCAGGACGACGGCCGCGGCCAGGATCACGATGCTCGCCGGCGAGTCCCAGTCCCACATCACGCCGCCCTCGAGCAACCCGAGCAGCAGCAGCGAACCGCCGACCGCGAGCAGGATCGCGCCGGTGTAGTCGATCCGGTGGCTGGTCTTGTCCGCGACCTTCTCCTCGAACCGGCGGACCAGCACCCAGGCGGCCGCGATCCCGAGCGGGATGTTCACGAAGAAGATCCACCGCCAGGAGATGAAGTCCGAGAACACACCGCCGAGGGTCGGGCCGACGAACGACGAGATCCCCCAGACGCTGGCGATGTAGCCCTGCACCTTGGCCCGCTCCGCGACCGTGTAGATGTCGCCGACGATCGTCATGCCGATCGGCTGGATCGCGCCCGCGCCGAGCCCCTGCACGAGCCGGAACGCGATCAGCGCCGGCATGCTCCAGGCGAACCCGCACAGCACCGACCCGAGCACGAACAGCCCGACGCCGAGCAGCATGATCGGCTTCCGGCCGCGCTGGTCCGCGAGCTTGCCGTAGATCGGCACCGACACGGCCTGCGCGAGCAGGTAGATCGAGAACAGCCAGGGGAACTGGGTGAATCCGCCGAGGTCCGCGACCACCGACGGTACGGCGGTGGCCAGGATCGTCGCGTCGATCGCGACCAGTCCGATGCTCAGCATCACCGCGAGCAGAATCGGGCCTCGTTCCGACCGGAGTCCGACGCTCGTCCGGTCGATCCGCTCGGTAGTCATATCACCAACCAATGTATGTGAACCGACAACTGTTCCCCACCCATGGACCGCCCACTGGACGTCCGTCCGTACGACGAAGCAGCGGGGGCGACTGCAAGGCCCGGAGGTTAGGGTTCTGGTTGTCCGCCGCGGAACAGGAGTGCTCATGCCAGCGATCACCGTCGACTACTCGCACCCGGTCGAGGACGCCTTCGACGTCGACGGGTTCACCCGCGCACTGCACGAGACCGTCGTCGAGATCGCGGCCGCCAAACCCGAGGCCTGCAAGACCATGATCAGGTACGACAATCTGTCGGCCTACGGGTACGAAGACCGCGCTGACGCAGGGCACGCTCTGGTGCAGGTGACGATCGGCCTGCTGCCCGGTCGCACCGATGAGGTGAAGGTGCGGCTGACCGAGGCCACGCTGGAACTGCTGGGCAAGTTCATCCCCCCGCAGGACGGCGTCACGCTGCACGCCTCCGCCGAGGTGCGCGAGCTCGACGCTTCGTACCGGAAGTTCGACCGCTAGCTCAGGCGGGTTCGTTGATGGCGTAGCCGATCAAGGTGCTGCACAGGACCAGCGCGATCAGTGTGCTGAGCGCCAGCCGCAGCGACGTGTGTTCCGCGATGGCGCCGAGGACCGGCGTGGCCACGCCGCCGATGCTGACCGCGAGGCCGAGTGTCATGCCGCCCGCCGTACCGACGCGACCGGGCAGGAAGTCCTGGCCGAGTGTCACGTGCAGCGAGAACGGGATCGACATCGCGATCGCGGTCGCGGCGAGGAACCCGAAGAACGCCGGCCCCGGAACGAGCACCAGGCAGGCGATCGCGGGGACGGCGACGGCGTACGACGTGCGCAGTGTGCGGACCCGCCCGTAGCGCGTGGCCAGCCGGCCGCCGAGGAGGGTGCCGAGCGCGCCGGCGGCGAAGAGCACGAACAGCGCGACGCCGCCGGTCGTCGTACCGCCGCCGACCCGCTGGCCGGCGTACAGCGCGATGAACGTGCCGAGGCCGACGAACACGATCGAGCGGCAGATCATGATCAGCGACAGCCGCAGGAACGACGGCCAGTCGTCCGTTCCCTGGGTCTGGCTGCGGGCTGCCGTGACGGCGACGCGCGAGCGGATCGCCCACGAGGTGATCGCGGCGCCGAGGACAGCTGGTACGACGAGCAGCGGCGTCAGCGACAGCCCGCCCGTGGCGATGATCGGTGTGACCAGCACCGGCGCCAGCGCGAAGCCGACGTTCCCGCCGACCGAGAACCAGCTCATCCCGACATGGCTGCCGCCGCTCACGATCCGGGCCAGGCGGGCTGCCTCCGGGTGGTACGCCGCGACGCCGAGGCCCGACAGCGCCGCCGCCAGCCAAGTCAGCCAGTAGTCGTGCCCGACGCCGATCAGGGCGATGCCGAGGCCTGCGGTGGTCATCGCGAGCGGGATCAGCCAGGTCAGCGGACGGCGATCGGTGAGGACGCCGAAGACCGGCTGCACGACCGAGGACAGCAGCGTCGCGGCGAGCGTGATGCCGGACACCGCGACGTACCCGAGGCCGCGCTCGGCGACCAGGAACGGTACGAGCGCCGGCACGCAGCCCTGGTAGATGTCCACGCACGCGTGGCCGGTGGCCATCAGCCCGATGGGTCTCTTCACCCGTCGATCGTCACCGCCGGGTGGCGTGTCCGGCTTCCGATAAAATGCCAGCTGATGCCGGAAACCCGCCAACGTCCCGCGACCACCGGCCGACGCCCGATCGAGGCCGGCGGCGGCATCGAGCCGCACTGGCACGACCGGAACCAGATCGTGTACGCCGGCCGCGGCGTCCTCTCGGTCACCACCGACGCCGGCACGTGGGTAGCCCCCGCTACCCGAGCCATCTGGATCCCCGCCGGCACCCTCCACCAACACCGCGCCTACGGCGAAACCACCCTCCACACAGTCGGCCTCACCGAAAACCCGCTCGCCCTGACCGCCCCCTCAGCCCTGGTGGTCAGCCCCCTCCTGCGAGAACTCATCCTCACCTACACAGCAGATGAGGAAGCCGGTGGACCTGGTCAAGTCGCGGAGGGCCTTGAGACTGGTGAGCGTGGGCGGTTGCGGCGTGTGTTGTTGGACCAGTTGCGGCGGTCGGCTCAGCGGCCGACCTACTTGCCTGCGCCGCGGGACGCGCGGCTTGTGGCGGTTTGTGGGGTGTTGCGGGCGGAGCCCGCGGACGGGCGGACTCTGACTCAGCTAGGGCGGGAGGTGGGTGCAAGTGAGCGGACGTTGAGTCGATTGTGTCGTGCCGAGTTGGGGATGACGTTTCCGCAGTGGCGGACTCAGTTGCGGTTGCACGAGGCGCTGGTGCTGTTGGCGGACGGGGAGTCCGTGACGCGGGTGGCGCACCGGACCGGTTGGGCGTCGACGAGTGCGTTCATCGACACCTTCAAGAGCGCCTTCGGTCACACACCCGGGTCGCGCAGAGCCTGATCGAGGATGCGGCTCCACTGGCGCACGATGCCGCGCCGCCGCACACTGTCGTCGGTCAACAGATCAGCCAGCCCCAGACCGCGCGCCATGTCCAGCACACCCTGCACGGTCTCCCGCACACCAGGCGTCCGTTCGCTCACCTCGAGGACGTCGAGCAGCGCCCGGTGCGCCTGCCGCCCGACGTGTGCCTCCAGCCGCACGATCTGCTGCCGCAACGCCTCCTCCGTCGACGCCGCCACCCACAGATGCAGCGCGGCGCGGAACAACGGCCCGGTGTACACGTCGGCCAGCATCCCGACGATCGCCTCGGTCCGCCCCGCCCCACTCGGCAGCGCGGCGGCCTGCGCACGGATCTCCGCCAGCCGTACCTCGGTCATGTACTCGACGGCCGCCGCGAACAGGTCCGCCCGCGTCGGGAAGTGATGCTGTGCCGCACCCCGCGACACCCCGGCCCGCGCCGCGACGACCGACACCGTCGTCGCGGCGTACCCGACCTCGGCCAGCGACTCGACCGCAGCCTCCAGCAGCCGCTGCCGCGTGGCCCGCGACCGATCCTGCTGGGGCGCTTTCAGCGCCTCACTCACGCGCGGCCTCACGCGCCCGCAGTTCGCGCCGCAGGATCTTCCCCGACGCCGCCTTCGGCACCGCGTCGATGAACTCCACCTGCCGGATCTTCTTGTACGGCGCCACCCGCGCCGCGACGTACTCGATCACATCCTCGGCGGTCAACGACACCCCGGGCATCGGCACCACGAACGCCTTCGGCACTTCGTTGCCGTCGGCATCGACGCCGATGACGGCCGCGTCGGCGATCCGGTCGTCGGTGAGCAGCACGGCCTCCAGCTCCGCCGGCGGCACCTGGTAGCCGTGGTACTTGATCAGCTCCTTCACCCGGTCCACGACGTACAGATAACCCCGCGCGTCCATCCGCCCGATGTCGCCGGTGTGCAGCCAGCCGTCGCGGTCGATCGTCGCGTCGGTCTCGGCGGGCCGGCCGAGGTACCCCTTCATCACCTGCGGCCCGCGGATCCAGATCTCGCCCTCGTCCGCGTCCTCACCGTCCGCACCGACCAGCCGCATCTCGGTCGACGGGAACAGCTTGCCGACCGCACCCGGCGGCGGCTCCGGGTCGTCCTGCGGTACGGCGTGCGTGCCCGGCGACAGCTCGGTCATCCCGTAGGCCTGCGTCACCGCGTGCAGACCGAGCCGCTTCGCGCACGCCTCGGCCAGCTCGCCGTCCAACGGCGCCGCGGCCGACATCACGTGCTGCAGCGCGGACAGGTCGAACGAGTCGACGGCCGGGTGCTTGGCGAGCGCCAGAACCACCGGCGGTGCGACGAACGCTCGCGTGATCCGCTGGTCCTGGAGTGTGGTCAGGAACTGCTCCAGGTCGAACTTGGGCAGCACCACGACCGTGATGCCGAGCCGCAGCGGCAGGTTCATCAGGACGGTCAGTCCGTAGATGTGGAAGAACGGCAGGATCGCGATGACCCGCTCGTCCTCGCCCAGCTTGATCGTGGCCTCGGCCTGCGCGATGTTCGTCGCGATGTTCCGGTGCGTCAGCATCACGCCCTTGGCCGCGCCGGTGGTCCCGCTCGAGTAGGGCAGCACCGCGACGTCCACTGCCGGATCGATCGTCACCGATGGCTCGGGAGCGGTGGACGCGAACAGCTCCTGGATCGACCGGTACCCCTCGGCCTGGTCGCAGACGAAGATCTGCCCGACGTCCGTGCCCTCGACCGCGGCGGTCGCGACCGGCAGGAACAGCGAAATCGTCACCAGCAACTTCGCCTTCGAGTCGACCAACTGCTTGTGCAACTCGTCCGCGGTGTAGAGCGCGTTCACCGTGGTCACAGTCGCACCGGCCCGCGTGGCGCCGTAGAACACCACCGGGTACAGGATCGTGTTCGGGCTGTACAGCGCGATCACGTCACCGTGCTGTACGCCGAGCTCGGCCAGGCCGGCCGCGACCCGCCGGGTCAAGTGGTCCAGTTGGGCGTAGCTGAGTTCCTTGCCGGTGACGCCGTCGACCATCGCCGGCCGGTCGCCGTACTCCTGGGCTCTGCCGAGCACGGCGTCGTGGATCGGGACGTCGAGCACCTCGACGGGCGGGAATTCGCTGGTGATGATCATCGGCCCAGGCCTTTCTCAGTAGGACTTCGGCAACCCGAGGCTGTGCTGTGCGACGAAGTTCAGGATCATCTCCCGGCTGACCGGGGCGATCCGGGTCGCGCGTGCGGCCGCGACCAGTGACGCAACGCCGTACTCGACAGTCATACCGTTCCCGCCGAGCGATTGCACTGCCTGATCGGTGGCTCGTACGGCGACCTCGCCGGCCGCGTACTTCGCCATGTTCGCGGCCTCGCCCGCGGCCAGATCGTCGCCCGCGTCGTACAACGCCGCCGCCTTCTGCATCATCAGCCGGGCCAGCTCGAGCTCGATCTTGATCTGCGCCAGCGGGTGCGCGATGCCCTGGTGCGCGCCGATCGGCTGCTTCCACACCTGGCGTTCCTTGACGTACGCCGTCGCCTTGCCGAGCGCGTGCCGAGCGATCCCGATCGCGAACGCGGACGCCATGATCCGTTCGGGGTTGAGGCCCGCGAACAGCTGCATGAGCGCCGCGTCCTCGGACCCGACGAGCGCTTCGCGCGGCAGCTGTACGTCGTCCAGGAACAGCGCGTACTGCTTGTCCGGGCTGATCAGGTCCATCTCGATCTGCCGGAACTCCACGCCCGGCGCATCGGTCGGGACGATGAACAGCGCCGGCTTCAGCTTTCCGGTCCGGGCGTCTTCGGTGCGGCCGACGACCAGGACCGCCTTCGCGACGTCGAGCCCGGAGATGTACACCTTGCGCCCGGTCAGCGACCAGCCGCCGTCGGTCCGACGGGCCGTGGTGGTGATCTGGTGCGAGTTCGAGCCGGCGTCCGGTTCGGTGATCGCGAACGCCATGATCGTCGTACCGTCGGCGAGGCCCGGCAGCCAGTGCTGCTTCTGGTCGTCGGTGCCGAACCGGGAGATCACCGTGCCGCAGATCGACGGCGACACGACCATCATCAGCAGTGGGCAGCCGGCCGCGCCGAGCTCCTCGAGGACGATCGACAGGTCGGCCATGCCGCCGCCACCGCCGCCGTACTCCTCGGGAAGGTTCACGCCCAGGAACCCGAGCTTGCCGGCCTCGAGCCACAGCTCGGTGGTGTGACCGCCGGTCCTGGCCTGCCGGTTGAACCACTCGTAGCCGTACTTCTTCCCGAGCTCGCCGACGACCCTTCTCAACTCCCGACGTTCGTCGGATTCCACGAAGCTCATCGGCGTCCTCGCTTCGCTCCGGGCGCCGATGAGGCACGAATCGCGCTGTGCTTTCTGATGAACTCGCTACGCTCGTTCATGCGCCCTCCCCAACCACGGCCAGTACGGTGCCGACCTCGACCTGTTGTCCTGCTGCCACCTTCAACTCACCGACGACGCCGTCCGCCGGGGCGGCGATCGTGTGCTCCATCTTCATCGCCTCCAGCCAGAGCAGCGGCTGTCCTTGTTTCACCACGTCACCGACCGCGACGCCGACCCGGATCACGGTCCCCGGCATGGGCGCCACCAACGACCCGGCGGCGACCTGATCGGCCGGATCGACGAACCGCTCGACCGGCCGCAGCGTCACACCGCCGAGCGCCGAGTCCACGCACACGAGCCCGCCGTACGCCGCGACCTCGAACGACCTGCGCACACCGTCGACCTCGAGCGCGACGCTCCCGGGGTCCAGAGAAATCAGCGCAGTGTTGCCGTCGACAACCAATCCGTCCCGCGTCAGCCGGTACGTCACCTCGACCACGTCGTCGCCGTACCGATAGCTCTTCCGCTGCGGCTGCGACACCAGATTCCGCCACCCGCTGGGCACCCGCACCGGCGTACGCCGTCCCGCCGCATCCGCCAGCGCGGCCGCCAACGCCGACGCCCGCACCACCGAGTCGTCGACCGTCGTCCCGACCCCGTGCGTGTCGAAGAACGCGGTGTCCGTGTCGCCCGCGAGGAACGCCGGGTGCCGAAGGATCCACGCGAGCAGCTCCCGGTTGGTGCCGACGCCGTGGATCGTCGCCCGCTCCAGCACCCCGGCCAGCCGCCGCGCGACCGCGGCCCGATCGGCCCCGTACGCGATCACCTTCGCGAGCATCGGGTCGTAGTACGGCGAGACTTCCGACCCGTCGACCACCCCGGAATCGACCCGCAGACCCTCCTGCTGCTCCAGCGTGAAGCTGTGCAGCACTCCGGTCTGCGGTTGCCATTCGTGGTGGGGATCCTCGGCGTACAGCCGGACCTCGATCGCATGCCCGACCGTCAGCGGCGGCTCGGGCGGCAGCTGCGCACCGGACGCGACGGCGATCTGCAGCTCGACCAGGTCGAGCCCGGTCGTCTCCTCGGTCACCGGATGCTCCACCTGCAACCGCGTGTTCATCTCGAGGAAGTAGAAGTTCCCGTCCTCATCGGCGAGGAACTCGACCGTCCCGGCACCGGTGTAGTTGATCGCCGCGGCCGCCTTCCGCGCCGCGTCGAACAACTCGGCGCGCATCGCCGGGATGCGGTCGACGAGTGGCGACGGCGCCTCTTCGACGACCTTCTGGTGCCGGCGCTGGATCGAGCACTCCCGTTCACCGACCGCCCAGATCGTCCCGTGCCGGTCCGCCATGATCTGTACTTCGATGTGCCGCCCGGTCGCGAGGTACCGCTCACAGAACACCGTCCCGTCCCCGAACGCCGACAGCGCCTCCGCCGACGCCGCGTCGATCTCGGCCGCGAGGTCCTCCAGCCGCGACACCATCCGCATCCCGCGGCCACCACCGCCTGCCGACGCCTTCACCAGCACCGGCAGATCGTCGGCGGACACCTCGGCCGGCGTGAGCTCCGCCAGCACCGGCACCCCGGCCGCCGCCATCAGCTTCTTCGCCTCGATCTTCGACCCCATCGACGAGATCGCGTCCACGGGCGGACCGATCCAGGTCAGCCCCGCGTCGATCACCGCCTGCGCGAACGCGGCGTTCTCCGACAGGAACCCGTACCCGGGATGGACGGCGTCCGCACCGGCCCGCAGCGCCGCCTCGACGACCAGGTCGGCCCGCAGATAAGTCTCGCCCGGTGTGTTCCCGGGCAGGTGAACGGCCGCATCGGCCTCGTCCACGAACGGCATCCGCGCGTCGGCGCTCGAATACACCGCCACCGTGGACAGGCCGAGCGACCGGGCCGTGCGGAAGATCCGGCGGGCGATCTCGCCGCGGTTGGCGACCAGTACCGAAGAGATCATGCGCGTCACATCCTGAAGACGCCGAAGGACGACGTGCCTTCGACCGGGGCGGAGTGGATGGCGGACAGGCAGATGCCGAGCACGGTTCTGGTGTCGCGGGGATCGATGACGCCGTCGTCGTACAGGCGGCCGGACAGGAACATCGGCAGCGACTCCGCCTCGATCTGACCTTCGACGTACGCGCGCATCTGCCGGTCGGCCTGTTCGTCGTACGGCTGCCCCTTCGCGTCGGCGGCCGCCCGCGCGACGATCGACAGCACACCGGCCAGCTGTTGCGGGCCCATCACCGCCGATTTCGCCGACGGCCATGCGAACAGGAACCGCGGATCGAACGCGCGGCCGCACATCCCGTAGTGCCCGGCGCCGTACGACGCGCCCATCAGGATCGAGACGTGCGGGACCTTCGAGTTCGAGACCGCGTTGATCATCTGCGCGCCGTGCTTGATGATGCCGCCCTGCTCGTACTCCTGCCCGACTATGTAGCCGGTCGTGTTGTGCAGGAAGATCAGCGGCGTGTTCGCGCGGTTCGCCAGCTGGATGAACTGCGCGGCCTTCTGCGACTCCTCGCTGAACAGCACGCCGCGCGCGTTCGCCAGGATCCCCACCGGGTAGCCGTGCACCGACGCCCAGCCGGTCGCCAGCGAGGACCCGTACAGCGGCTTGAACTCGTCGAACACCGACCCGTCCACCACCCGGGCGATCACGTCCCGCGGATCGAACGGGACCTTCAGATCACCCGGCACGATGTCCAGCAGGTCGTCCGCGGAGAAGCGCGGCCCGTCGTACGACGGGGCGGCCGGCGGACCGAGTTTGCGCCAGTTCAGCCGGGACACGATCTGCCGCCCGAGCCGGATTGCGTCGGGCTCGTCGACCGCGAAGTAGTCGGCCAGGCCGGACTGCCGCGCGTGCATCGACGCACCGCCGAGCGACTCGTCGTCCGCGTCCTCGCCGGTCGCCATCTTCACCAGCGGCGGCCCGGCCAGGAACACCTTCGCGCCGCCGTCGACCATCACGACGTAGTCGCTCATGCCCGGGATGTACGCGCCGCCTGCGGTCGAGTTGCCGAACACCAGCGCGATCGTCGGGATCCCCTCGGCCGACAACCGGGTCAGGTTCCGGAACATCGCGCCGCCAGGGATGAAGATCTCCTTCTGCGTCGGCAGGTCCGCGCCGCCGGACTCGACCAGGCTGATCACCGGCAGCCGGTTCGCCCGCGCGATCTCGTCCGCGCGCAAGGCCTTCTTCAGGGTCCACGGGTTGCTGGATCCGCCTTTGACGGTCGGGTCGTTGGCGGTGATCAGGCATTCGACGCCCTCGACCACACCGATGCCCGTGACCAGGCTGGCGCCGACGGTGAAGTCGGATCCCCAGCCGGCCAGCGGCGACAGCTCGAGGAAGTACGAGTCCGGGTCGAGCAGCAGCTCGATCCGCTCGCGGGCCAGCAGCTTCCCGCGCCGGTGGTGCCGGTCGACGTACTTCTCCCCGCCGCCCGCCAGCGCCTTCGCGTGCTCGACGTCCAGCGCGGCCAACTTCCCCAACATCGCCGCCCGATGAGCGCTTGCGTCCGAAGAAGTGGCGGGAGGTGCCGCAACTACTTCGGACGTAACGGAGTTGTTCATGTGAACCCCAGTCGTTTCGCCGCCAAGGTCGTCAGGATCTCGGTGGTCCCGCCGCCGATGGCGAGGATCTTCTGGTCGCGGTACTGGCGTTCCACCTCGGCCCCGCGCATGTACCCGAGGCCGCCGTGCAGCTGCAGGGCCTGGTCGCACACCCACTGCCCGGCCGCGACCGCGGTGTTCTTGGCGAAACAGGTCTCAGCGATCACGTCCTCGCCGGCGTCCGCGCGCCGCGCCACTTCGCGCACATAGACCCGCGCCACATCCACCCGCCGCGCCATCTCGGTCAGCGTGTGCTGCACCGTCTGCCGAGAAATCAACGGCCGCCCGAAGGTCTCGCGCTGACGGCACCATTCGACGGTCAGATCAAGCGCCCGCTGGGCCCCGGCATAGGCCTGCACAGACAACGTCAAACGCTCCGCGACGAAGTTCACGGCCAGCTGGACGAACCCACTGCCAGGCGCGCCGATCAGGTTGCCCACCGGCACCCGCACGTTGTCGAACGACAGCTCGGCCGTGTCGGAGCACAGCCAGCCCATCTTCTCCAACCGCCGCGACACCCCGAACCCAGCCTCGATCACCAGCAAACTGATGCCGTGCGCCCCCGGGCCGTCAGTTCGGACAGCTGTCGTCACAAAATCCGCACGACACCCCGACGTGATGAAGGTCTTCGCGCCGTTCACCACGAACACGTCACCCTCGCGCCGCGCCGTCGTACGAAGTGACGCCACGTCCGACCCACCGCCCGGCTCCGTGATGGCCAGCGCCCCGATCAACTCGCCGCCCAACGTCGGCCGAACCCACCGCTCGATCTGCTCTTCGTTGCCGCTGGCAATAATGTGCGGAAGTGCGATGCCGCAGGTCAGGAGTGCGGCCACGAGGCCGCCGGAGCCACCCGCGTAGTGCATCTCCTCGACGACGTCGATCGCGTCGAGCAGCGATCCGCCGCCACCGCCGACCGCTTCCGGGAATCCGACGCCCAGCAACCCGAGAGCGCCGGCCTTCTTGTGCAGCTCCCGCGGCAGCTCGCCGTCCCGCTCCCACTGGTCCAGATGCGGCAGCACCTCGGCCGCCATGAACCGCCGTACGGACTCCCGGAAGTCGTTCACAACAGGACCTCCGGCACGTCGACGTACCGCGACCGCAGCCACTCGCCGAGCGCCTTCGCCTGCGGATCGAACCGCGCCTGCGCCGCGACGCCCTCACCCAGCAGACCCTCGACGACGAAGTTCAGCGCCCACAGGTTCGGAAGCAGGTAGCGCGTGACGGTCAGCGACCGCGTCTCCGGCAGGAGCGTCTGGAACAGCTCGACCGTGAGGGTGTGCGCGAGCCAGCGCCAGTCCTTCTCGTCGCGGACCCACACGCCGACGTTCGCGTCGCCGCCCTTGTCACCCGATCGCGCGCCGGCGATCCGGCCGAGCGGGACCTCGCGAGTGCGCGGCGGTCCGCTGGACAGCTGCAGCAGCGGCATCGGGGCCTCGATGCCGTCGACCGGTCGCAGCGGTCGCGTCTCGAGCGCGGGCTCGACGACCTGCCGCGATCCGTCGGGCAGTACGACGACGTGCTCCACCTCGTGGATGTCGACGTACCCGGCACGGAAAACGCCGTACGGCGAACCGTCGCCGGGCGGCGCGGTGACATGGAAGCCGGGGTAGCTTGCCAGCGCCAGCTCGATCGCCGCGCTGCTGAACGCGCGACCGACGACCTTCGGGTCCGGGTCCTTGACCGCGCACCGGAGGAAAACGCTCGCCTCCTCCTCGGACTCGGCGTTCGGCTTCTCGGTCCAGGCCAGCGTCCACTTCAGCTCGGCCGGCCGTTTCGGCAGCGCCTGCTCGAGCTGCTGCTGCACCAGCTCGGCCTTCTGCTCCAGTTGCAGCCCGGTGAGGACGAAGTCGACCTCGTTGCGGAAACCGCCGACGCTGTTCAGCGAGACTTTGTACGTCGGCGGCGGGGCTTCGCCGCGGACCCCGGAGATCCGGACGCGGTCGGGGCCGTCGGCGGTGAGCTCGATCGTGTCGAGGCGGGTTGTGACGTCCGGACCGGCGTACCGGGCGTCGCCGACCTCGTACAGCAGCTGCGCCTTGACCGTGTCGATCGTGACCGCGCCGCCGGTGTTGTCGTGCTTGGTGATCACGCTGCTGCCGTCCGCGTGGATCTCCGCGATCGGGAACCCGGGCCGCCCGAAGTCGCGGATCTCGGTGAAGAACGCGTAGTTCCCGCCGGTCGCCTGACAACCGCACTCGATCACGTGCCCGGCGACGACCGCCCCGGCGAGTTCGTCGTACTGCGTCCGCTTCCAGCCGTGGTGTGCCGCGGCCGGGCCGACGATCACGGAGGCATCCGTTACGCGCCCGGTCACCACCACGTCCGCACCGGCCTGCAGTGCCTCGGCGATACCCCAAGCGCCCAGGTACGCATTGGCGGTCAACGGCGCGCCCAGCCGCAGCTCCTGTGCTCGGCCGACGAGATCGTCGCCTTCGACGTACGCGATCTTCGGATGCAACCCGAGCCGCTCCGCCAGGTCGGTGATCGCCGCGGCGAGCCCCGACGGGTTGAGACCGCCCGCGTTGCTGACGATCTTCACGCCCCGGTCGAGCGCCTCGCCCAACCCGGTCTCGAGCTGCTTGAGGAACGTCTTCGCATAACCCAGGCCCGGGTCCTTCATCCGGTCCCGCCCGAGGATGAGCATCGTCAGCTCGGCCAGGTAATCGCCCGTCAGCACATCCAGCGGCCCGCCGGTCAGCATCTCCTGCACCGCGCTGAACCGGTCCCCGTAGAACCCGGACGCGTTACCGATGCGCAGCGCCTCAGTCATCCGAACTGCCCCGCCCGACGCCCCTTCCCCGGCAACCCGGCGAAGGCCTGGATGATCCCCAACCACTCCTCGGCGTCCGCACCCTCCGCTCGCACGGACAGGTCGTCCCGGTGCCGGCGTTGCGTCGCGAGCAGGCAGAAGTCGAGAGCGGGCGCGGTCACCCGCTGCGCTGCATCCTCAGGACCCCAGGTCCACACGTCACCGTCCGGCCCGGTCAGTTCGACACGGAACGGCTCGGCGGGCGGCTTGCGGTCGTTGAGCAGGTACGCGAAGTCCCGCGTGCGGACCGCGAGATGCGCGACGTGCCGCAGACGGTTCGACGGCTGGCGTTGGACGCCGAGGGCGTCGAACACGTCCTGCCCGTGGGCCCACGTCTCCATCAGACGCGCCGTCGCCATCGACGTCGGACTCATCGGCGGGCCGTACCACAGCACCTTCTCACCCGGCGGCACCTTCTTCAGCACCTCGGCAACCTCGGCCCGGGTCTCCCGCCAGTAGGTCAGCAGCTGGTCCGGCGGCAACGCGGCAGTCTCCGCGGCGCCGTCGTCGACGTACGTCGTGGGACTCGCTGCGGCCGTCTGTAGCGACGCCTTGAACGCCTCAGGGTCGGTCACGGCCAGCTGCGTCGCCTCGTCGGTCCAGGTCAGATGAGCGATCTGATGCGCGATCGTCCACCCCTCAGCCGGCGTAGGCGTAGCCCACTCCTCCGCGGCGAGGCCACCCACCAACCGATCCAGCTCAGCACTCTCAGCCCAAAGATCCGCCAGCACTTCGTCCAGTTGCACGCCACACTCCCTCGCGAGCCACCCGTCCAGCCGAGCGTCCCACGCCCCACAAAAAGAATCAAGCGTGCTTGTTTTCCGCGAGGGAGGGGAAGAGTCTTCGGGAGCCGTGAAGGAAGAACGTGAAGACAGGGCGGAGGTTCTTCGGAGATCTCAGGAAGGGAAATAAGAGTGAAGAGGGTGGCTGGGTGCCTGGCTGGGTCAGCCCGTACCCGCGGCTGGCGATCGGCGCAGGCAGTACGCCGTACACCGCGCCCGGGTCCTCCAGGCCTGGTGAACCTCGCCGTGCCTGGAAACGCAACGGCTACAGCGGGAGCTTCTGTGGTTACGCGGCACTGTGGACGGTGCCAGCCACACACCGTCTACGCGATGGCCTGCCTGGCCTGCGGCGACGGCCCGCTCCTGACCGGCCAGCTCGCCGAGATCGCCCGCGACATCGGCCCGCAGCAACTGCCGGCAGTCATCACTGATCAGCTCGCCGCCGCCGGGTGGCAGTGGACGACGACCTCGTACGGCACCGGATGGGTCTGCTGCCAAGCCGCCAGACAGCAACGCTCCGCCCGGGCCGGGGCTTCGAGGTGACCACCCCGACCGGTATCCGGCAGTCGGCACTGACGTTGCACGCTTCCTTCCCATGTCGGTAAGAAACGTGTCAGCAGCCGCCACATTCGGGTGACCTTCGTCGGCAGCAGGATGACGGACTGTGGCTCGGTCGGTTGACCACCACTGGATCCCAACGCCGATGATTGAATTCGTTGGTGCAGCAACGCCGTGCTCATGCGGCCCACGCGAGGACTGCAGCGGATCTTGAGCTCGATTTGATGTTCTCTTGGCGTCCGCCTGATCGCTCGTTCGCGACCGTAGTCGCATGACCGGTACAGCCGGCCGCGCGGATCGCGGCTGTGGCGGACGGAGGCCGACGCCATGACGAACCCATCTCTCTCTTCTTTCCGCCGCCGACGCACTCTGCTGCGTCGATCGGCCGCGGCCGCCGCCGGTGTCACGGTCGCCGGTCTGACCGGTACGGGACTGATGATGCTCGGATTCGATCAAGGTCTGCTGGCCGACTCCCGGACAGGTAAGAGCGCCTCAGATCCAGCTGAGAACGCGCCGAACGCCGAACCGTCGCCGGGTTCCACGTCCGCCCAGGCGATGTGCCCACCGCCGCAGCTAGGTGGCGGACCGGCACCAGGCCCGACGCCCACCAGCCGGCCTGCTCGCCCAGGGAACAATGCGGATCGCGACGACAACGAGGGCGATGACGAGGACGCGATCACGCGCGGCGCCGGCTACCGCACGACCCCGCCGAACGTGGTCCGCAACCCGGTGCCGGCGAGTCCGACGCCGGCGTCGCTACCACCCGTCTGCCTGTCCCTGCCTCCTCGCGGCGGTCAACCTCGACAACCCTCCACTTCACAACCTCAGGCACCGGGACTCGGCGGCACGGGAAACAACCAGCAGCCGCCGGCGGGTGGAACCCACGGCTCATGACGGCGACCGACACGTCCGGCATAGCCCGGCCAACGTCAGCGTCGAGCCGTCGACCGGCCGGTAGCGCGAACGGCTGCTTCAACTTCCTGCCGACTTCCCGACCTGGTCGGTCTCCAGCCGATCCGGGGTAGCTGACCCGTCATGGTGATTACTTGCGCGGCGCGGTGATCACTACTGTGGTTCGGGTCATGGATCTGAAGAGCCCGATCAGCACTGTGGTGCCGTCGTTGGACGGGCCGGTGCTGGAGGTGCTGGCCCGGGCCGAGGGCGGGCTGTCGGGGCGGCAGATTCACAAGCTGGCCGGGGCCGGGAGTGTCGCGGGGGTGCGGCTCGTGCTGCAGCGGCTGGCTGCGACCGGGCTCGTGCATGTGGACGATCTCGGGAACTCGTTGCTGTACCGCCTCAATCGTCAGCACCTGGTCGCGCCGATCGTCGAGCAGCTCGCGAATCTCCGCGGGATGTTGGTCGCCCGGCTCGCCGACGAGATCGGCGGCTGGCGGATCCCGCCGGTGCACGCGAGTGTGTACGGCGCGATCGCCCGCGGTGACGGTGAGCTCGACAGCGACGTGGAGCTGTTGCTGATCCGTCCGGACCGCGACGACCTCGAGGCTGCGCTCTGGGAGGACCAGGTCGGCCGGCTGATGCAGACCGTCGTCGACCTGACCGGCAACCCGGCGCACGTCTTCGAGCTGAGCCAGACCGAGCTGTCGGACCACCTGGCCGGCGAGGACCCGATCCTCAACGACTGGATGCACCCGAGCGTCCAGCTCACCGGCGTACGGCTGGCGACGCTGCTGAATCAGTTCGAGGCAGCCCTTCCCCGGTAGCGGGATCGTGTGGGTACTCTCCTTTCAGCATTGTCAGGAATTGTCAGGACTATCCACCCCGGGACCATCCAATGACGCGCATCGCCATCGACGGCGGCCAGTCCGCGCTCCGTCTTCGTGTCCTCCCGTCCGGACGCACCGGCCAAGGGCCCGGCTACACGCACGGACCTGATGCCGTGTCCAAGCTGCTGGACGCGATCCGCATCGCCGCGGCCGAGGCCGAGGTGGACGGCCAGGTGGACGTCGTCGCGCTCGGCCTGACCGGCTACCCGCAGGCCCACGGCGCTGCCGAGCGGTTCGCCGCCGATGTCGCTGAGCTGCTCGACGCCGGCGAGGTGCGCCTGACCCAGGACATGGTCACGGCCCACGCCGGCGCGTTACCGGACGGGTACGGCGTGGTGGTGGCCGCCGGCACGGGGCTGGTCTGTCTCGCGGTGGATCGCGACGGTACGTGGCGCAAGCTCGACGGCCACGGATACCTGTTCGGCGACGCCGGCAGTGCGTTCGCGATCGGTCGCGCCGGCCTGGTCGCCGTCCAGCGGGCCCGGGACGGCCGCGGTCCGATGACGAAGCTCGCGGACACCGCGCTCGACCCGGTCGCGCTCTACCGGTCGACCACGCTGGTCGACGACGTGGCCCGGTTCGCCCCCGAGGTACTGCGGTGTGCGGGCGAAGGGGATCCGGTCGCCGTCGAGTTGCTGGTCCAGGCGGCCGGCGACATCGCCGAGACGATCGGCGCCGCGGTCGCCCAACTGGCCGGCGAAGGGCCGGTGCCGGTCGCGTGCGTCGGCGGCCTGTTCGACGGCGCTGGGGAACAGTTGCTGACGCCGGTCCGCGAGGCCTTGCCCGGGCGAGCAAGACTGACAGTGGCGGCCGGCAACTCGCTCGACGGCGCCGAACGTCTCGCCACGGGTTCGGTGGGGCCGTACGCCGACCTGATCGTCGCGCATCCGCATCCTCGATAATTACGGTGTTGACCGTATATCTTGGCAGGCATCGTCCGATCCGAGCCGGTACGACAGCTGGAGACTTCACGTGAACGAACTCCTTCTGGCCGCGACGTCCTTGGACGTCACGCCGCCGCCCGGCCATCGGCTCGACGGGTACGCCGCCCGCGCCGGGCTATCGACCGGCACCGCGGACCCGCTCCGCGCAACGCTGATCTGGTTGTCCACCAAGGATGATCCGGGCGTGCTGTGGCTCACGCTCGACGCGATCGCCGTCGGGAGCGCGCTCTCATCGGAGCTCGCGGCTGCCGCCGGAGCCGCCGCCGGCATCCCGCCGTCGCAGGTCGTGGTGTCCGCGTCGCACACGCACTCCGGGCCGTCCGGGTGGACCGGTGAGATCCATCCGGTGATCCCGGCCGAACGCGAATGTGTGCTGGTCGACTCGTTGGTCGGCGCGGTGCGCGGGGCCCGGCTGGAGCTGCAGCCGGTGACGGCGAGTTGGCATTCGATCGAGGTCGTCGGCGTCGGGACCAACCGGCATCGCAAGAACGGTCCGCACGACAACACCGCCGGCATCCTCGCGTTGCACGGCGCCTCCGGCGCTCTCGAGGCGGTGCTGCTGGACTTCGCGTGCCACCCGACGACGTACGGCCCGGAGAACCTGCAGTACTCCGCCGACTGGCCCGGCGCCGCCCGTGCCGCCTTGGCTCCCACTGTGGTCGGCTTTCTGCAAGGTGCGGCCGGTGACGTCAGTCCGCGCTTCACGCGTCAGGGTCGCGGCGCGGCCGAGGTCGCCCGGCTGGGTGGGTTGCTGGCCGCGCGTCTCCGTGAAGCTCTGGCCGGTCCGGGGCTCGAGCTACCGCAGTCGGCGCCGGCAATCCGTCGTACCACTCTGACTTTGCCTGTGCGATCGGTCCCGCCTGTGGACGAGTCCGAGAGGCTGGCGTCCGTTGTGGAGAGCCGGGTCAGCACGGCCGACGACCCTTCGGGCCGCATCTCGCAGACCCGCTTGGACGGAGCCCGCGGCCAGGTCCTGATGGCCGCCGCGTCGCTGCCGCGGGCTCTGGACCTCAACATCAGCAGGGTCACCATGGGCGACGTGTGCTGGATCAATCTTCCGGTCGAGCTGTTCGCGGTCCACGGCGCCTGCCTCCAGTCCGACAGCATCTACCCCGTCACCCGGGTCGTCGGCTACACCGACGGCTACTACGGCTACGTGGTGGACCCGTCGGCCGCCGAGGCAGGCACCTACGAAGCCCTCATCACCTTCTTCGACCAACCGACGACGCACGAACTCATCAGCCGCACCGCGACCTTCGTGAACAGCTAGAGAGCCAGCTCTGGCTGAAGCTTCTTGGCCGGCCATACGCGTTGGTTGCGGGCGGCGAGGGTGGAAGCGGTGAGGGCGGCGGTGAACCAGAGGGCGAGGGCCAGGAGGTCTCCGCCGAGGGAGGCACCCGGGCCGCCGTACATCAGGTGGCGGACGCCGTCGATGGCGTAACTCATCGGCAGGGCGTGGTGGAAGAAGTACAGCGGCCCCGGAATCGTCTGCCACGGGAACGTGCCGCCGGCGCTGACCAGCTGGATGACCATCAGGACCAGGCCGAGGAACTTGCCCACAGCGCCGAACCACGCGGACAGCGCGTGCAGGATCGCGACGAAGGTGAACGACGTCAGGATCAGGAAGCCGACGGTCAGCCACGGGTGCGCGGCGTGGATGCCGAGGCCGAGGACGACGGCGACGAAGACCAGCGTGGCCTGGATCGCGCCGAACAGCGCAGGCGGCAACCAGCCGCCGAGCGCCACCCGGAACGGCGACTGCAAGGCCGCGAGCGCTCGCGGTGACAGCGGCCGCACCAGCAGAAACAGGACGTACGCACCGATCCAGCAGGCAAGGCAGAGGAAGAACGGAGCCAGACCGGCGCCGTAGCTGTCGGCGGTGGCCTGCGAGACGTTCTGCAGCGTGACGGGTGCACCGAGCGTCTCGGCGACCGCCTTGCGCTGATCCGCTGACGGGTTGGGGATCTGCTTCACGCCGTTCTGCAGGCCGGTGCTCAGTTGCGTCGCACCGGTCTTCAGTTGACCCACACCGGTCGCCAGGCTGTTCGCACCGGTCAGCAACTGCCCCTGCCCGGTCACGGCCTGCTTCTCTCCAGCAGCGAGCTTCTGTGCACCGGTCTGCAGGGTGCCCAGCCCAGTCTTGAGCTGGCTGGCGCCTGTGCTGAGCTGATGCGCCCCACTGGACGCCGTACGGATGCCGTTCGTCAGAGCCGGTGTCGCCTTGGCCAGCGCGGAAGCGCCGTTCGACACCTTCCGCGCCCCGGTGGCGAGCGTGTTGAGCTGCTTGGACGTCGACTGGATCTTGGTGTTCGCCTGTACGACGGGTGCGCGCAGCTTCGCCGTCTCGGTCAGCACCACGTTGATCTGGTGCTGGCTCAGCCCCTGGGCTCGCAACCGCGCCGCCAGCTGGGTGTCGAAGGTCTTGAGGTCCTTCACCAGCGTGCTGGACGCGGTCGCCACCTGACGTCCCGCGCCGGCGATCTTTTCGTTGCCGTCAGCAACCTGATCCGCACCGGCCGCCAGCTGCTTCGTCTGCTTCGGCAGCGCTGCGGTCTTCTCCTGCAGCGTATCCAGACCGTTGTCGAGCTTTCCTGCGCCGGTCGCCAAGGATGACGCGCCCTGCGACGCCTGGGTCGCCCCGGCGGCCAGCTGTGTCGCGCCGGCAGACAGCTGCTTCTGTGCGGTGTTGAGTTGCGACGCACCGGACTGCAGCTTCGCGACGCCGGTCGCAGCCGACGTCAGCCCGTTCTGCAGCTTGGCGGCACCGGCGGCTGCGGAACTCACGTTCTTGTGGATGGTGTTGTACCCGGCCAGCAGCTGCGATGCCGCGGTCTCGCTGACCTGTGACGCGACCGTCTTCGTCACCTGCGCGACGACCTGGTTGGCGATCGTGTGCGCGATGTAGTTGTTGGCGTCGTTCGTCAGCAGCTCCAGCTCCGCCTGCCGCGGGGTGAAGTCCGCACTCGACGCCAGGTCGGCCGAGAAGGTCTTCGGCAGCACCAGAGCGAACTCGTACTTGCCGTCGGACACCCCCTGGGTCGCGTCGGCACGGTCCACCTGGTGCCAGTCGAAGCTCTTCGACTTCACCAGTTCGTCCGCGACCTGCGGTCCCACGTTGAGCTTTTCGCCGGTCGCGAGCGTCGTACCCGCGTCCTCGACGACGACCGCGGTCGGGATCTTGTTCAGCCGGCCGTACGGGTCGTGGTTCGCGTACAGGTACAGGCCGCCGTACAGCACGGGCACCAGCAGCAGCGCCACCACGGCCAGTTTGGGCAGCCGTCCGGCCGTCAGGCGCCGTAACTCACTCAGGGCCATCCGCAGCGCGGTCACGCCTCTGTCTCCACTTCTTCTTCCTCGATTGGGGTGACTGGCTCCACCGGAGCGATCGGGGTGACCTGCACCGGGTCGGGCTGGTCCGTCTCACCCATCCGGGCGGCCTTGACGTCCAGCAGCCGGGCCGACGCGTCAGAGCACGTGATGATCACGCCGTACCCCTGTGCCGCCAACCCGCGGCCCAGCTCATACCAGCCGTGCGGATCGCCCCCGTGGCGATCCGGCATGGTCAGAATGACCACCTGTACGTCGGGGCGCGCCACCGTGAGCTCTGTGAGCAGTCTGGTGCGCACGGCGACCGGGAGGTGCTCGAACCGCTTGTCGGCGTGCTCTGCCGCGTCGTGCTCGTTCAGCCACTCCAGAACGGCCTTACGCCCGGCCTTGCGACCCGCGATGGCCAACTCCTCGCCCACAACGGTCTGAACGGGCAGGGCGTCGTCCGGCTCGGTGATGCCCGGCGCGTCGACCACAGCAACGTGTCGTCGCAGCAGGGCCGGCTCAGCCTTGCCGTCGAGGCGGACCGAACCGGTGTCGAGCTTCAGCCGCCCGGACAGACCGAGTGACGCTGCCACGTGGCCGGCGCCCGGATATCCGGTCAACAGCACGACCTGATGATCCGCGACCGACAGTGACGTGGCGTGCAGCATCGGCGCATGCGGACCCCGCACGCTGATCCCGGTGGCCTCGAGCTCCATCCTGCATCCCCGTTCAATACGGTTGTGTATTCAATACAGAACTGTATCCTACTCCTATGGAAACGCCCAAGCGCCGCCGCTCCAACACCCGGGCCCGACTTCTCGAGGGAGCCCTGGAGGTGTTCGCCGAGCGCGGCTTCCACGGCGCGTCGGTGGAGGACATCTGCGAGCGGGCCGGATTCACCCGCGGCGCCTTCTACTCGAACTTCGGGTCCAAGGACGAGTTGGTGCTCGCGCTGTTCCAGGCCACGACCGACCGGCTGCTGGAGCAGATCGAGGCGCTGCTCCCCGAGCTCGCCACGCAGCCCGGCACGCTGCTCGACGCCGTACTGGGGCTGCTCGACGAGGCCGCGCCCGATCAGCGGCAGTGGCACCTGATCTCGGCCGAGTTCACGCTGCACGCACTGCGCGACCCGGCGGCGGCCGAGGCGCTGAACCGGCAGCGTGCGATGTTCCGCACGAGTCTGACCGGACTGGTCGAGCAGATCGCCGAGGCCGGCGGGCTGGAGCTGACCGTTCCTGCGGAGCAGTTCGTCCGGATGGTGATCGCGCTGCACGAAGGGGCTCGCTCGCAGAGCCTGCTCGAGCCGCGGAAGGTGCCGGCCGGGTCGCTCGAGCACACGTTCCTGCCGATGGTGCTGGACGCGGTCAGCCGACCTTCACGCTGACCGTGTGCAGTCCGGTCGCGCCGTCCGGAGCCGGTGGCGCCGACGACTCGACCTGCGGATTGCCCTTCGCGTCGAACGCCCGGACCTGCAGCACGTGCGTGCCGCGCGGCGCGTTCCACGTCCAGTGCCACTGCCGCCAGGTGTCGATCGACGGGTCCGTAGCCAGCGTGGCTTGTTGCCAAGGGCCCCCGTCGACCCGGACCTCGACCTTGGACACCCCGACGTGCTGGTCCCAGGCCACGCCGGCGACCGTCACCGGTCCCGGGTCAACCTTCTTTCCGAGCGGAGTGTCGATCCGCGACGACAACTTGATCGGGCCGAGCGCCGACCACCCGCGCGGCGTCCAGTACGCCTCGAACCGGTCGAACCGGGTGACCTCGATGTCCACCAGCCACTTCGTCGCCGACACGTAGCCGTACAGCCCCGGGACGACGATCCGCACCGGGAACCCGTGCTCGACCGGCAACGGCTCACCGTTCATCGCGAACGCGAGCATCGCCTGCCGGTCGTCGAGCAACGTCGGCAGCGGCGTACCGGCGGTGAACCCGTCCTTCGACGTCGACTGGATCGCGTCCGCGTCCCGCGCCGGACCGGCCTCCTCGAGCAGGTCCTTCAGCAGTACGCCGGACCACAACGCGTTGCCGATCAGGTCGCCGCCGACTTCGTTGCTCACGCACGTCAACGTGACCCACTTGTGGATGACCTGGCGCTTGAGCAGGTCGTCGAAGCTCAGGGTGAGCTCGCGGTCGACCATGCCGTGGATGCGCAGCTTCCAGTCCGCGGGCACGATCTGCGGCACCGAGAGCGCGGTGTCGATGCGGTAGAAGTCCTCGTTCGCAGTCGCCCACGGTACGGCGCCGTCGGCCTGGACACCGGCGGGCGGCGCCAGGGTCGGCGGCTGCGGAAGGCGGAGCTGCTTGCGGGCGTCCGCCACGGCGGCGCGGTTCCCGCCGACGATCTTGCCGGCCGCGGCGACCGCGGCGGAGCCGAGCGCGACACCGGCCGACAACTGCAAGAAGCCGCGGCGACTGACGCCGTCGTCCGGGAAGTCGAGCAGCGGTTCGAGCCGGCGGCTGAAGAGTCTGAGGATGACCAAGGCGGTCACACCGGCGAGCGCCGACGGGAGGAACCCGGTCTGGCCGGAGTCGGCGCGGGTGACAGCTGCGGCGACCGCCACACCGGCGAGTGCGATCGTGATCAGGGCGCCGGCCCAGAACCGCCGTACGGCGAGAATCCCGCCGACCGCGGCGAGGGCCGCGACGACGATCAGGATGCCGACCCGAAGCGCGGTCTTGTCGTGCGTCCCGAACCAGGAGATCGCGAGATCCTTCATCCAGGGCGGCACCCGGTCGATGAACGCCGACCCGATCGCCACCACCGGCGTCTGCGGTGTCCCCAGAACGCCCGCCGCCACGCTCCCGACGGCCAGCCCGGCAAGAGCAGCCAAAACCCCACCAACCGCACCACGCCACCAAACGCCCCGCGCAGCTGCCCGAGATCCGCCCCCACGTCCCGATCCACCGCCGGATTCGCCGCCCGATCCACCATCCGATGCGCGGGCCGATCTACTGTCCGATTCGCGGCGGCCCGATCCGCCGTCCGTTCCGCCGGCCGATCCACTGGCCGATACGTGCGTCGACGCACCGTCCGAGGTTCGGGCCGATCCGCCGGTCGACTGATCGCCGGTTTCGCGGCCGACCTCACCCGCACCGCCCGGCGCGTAGGTGGGCCAGTCGCCGGGCTGGTTCACGGGACCGCCGGAGCTGGCCGGCGACGTACTTCCTCCGGGCCGGCCGACGCCGGCCTCGTGGGACGTGGTGCTGCCGGGTCGCGGCTGATCCGGGGGTTGTTTCACTTCTCAACCATTACGCGGCGGGGCGCCCGACACCAGTCGGGCGCCCCATCCGTTAGTCGCGGGTAATGCTCTTGTGTGGTTGTGAAGTCGGTCAGATCCGGTCGGGCGTGATCGGCCCGAGGCCCGGGCGGCCGTTCGGCCAGCGGCGGGCGTTGTCCCGGACTCGGCGGAGCTTGCCGAGGACGACGTCCCGCTCGTCGGCCAGCTGGGACATCCAGAGGCTGTCGATCTCGAGCAGGTGGTCCGGCAGTGCTTCGCGCAGCCGCCGCTTCCCCTCCTCGGTCAGGACCGCGAACGAGCCGCGGGCGTCGTCAGGGCAAGGCTCGCGGCGGACCAGGCCGAGGTTCTCGGCACGGTCGACCAGCCGGGTGATGCCGCCGGTGGTGACGGTCAGCTCCCGGGCGAGAGAGGTCAGACGCTGTTTCTCACCGTGGCTGCGGGCAAGCCGCAGCAACAGTTCGAACATTGCCATTTGCAGTCCACTGCGCTTCAGAGAATGGCGCATCAGGTGATCCAGCTCTGCTGCTGCTTCTCGCAACAGGCCGTAGGCCGTCAGCACGTCGCTCTCCCAGGGTTCGGCAGCGCGAGTGGGTTCTGCATCGGCGAGCGCTAGGGGCGAGCAAAGCGAAGGCGCGATGGTCATGCGCGGACTCTATTAGCTGACTAGGTCACTTCGCTACACGGGGTGACCTCTCGGCTACAGATCGACCCCTAATCGTAAGTCTTCTGAGCGTAACGGACGCTCTGCGGCGCATCTGGTCTAGAACGGTGAAATACAACCTGCGTCGCCGCCGGAACGGTGGGAGGATGACCGGACGCGCTCGCTGGGGAGGGTACGCATGGCGGTGATCGAAGCGGCCGAGCTGGTCAAGGAGTTCAGTAGACCGGCCGTCCTGGAAGGCCGGTTGCCGCGGCTGCGGGCGCTGTTCAGCACGCAGCGCGACATCACCCGCGCGGTGAACGGGGTGAACTTCGAGGTCGAGCCCGGCGAGCTCGTCGGGTACCTCGGGCCGAACGGCGCCGGCAAGTCGACGACGATCAAGATGCTCACCGGGATCCTCACCCCGACCTCCGGCGTCTGCCGGGTCGCCGGACTGGAGCCGTCCCGGGACCGCGCCCGGAACGCCCGCAACATCGGCGTCGTGTTCGGCCAGCGAACCCAGCTCTGGTACGACCTTCCCCTCCGGGACTCGTTCGAGGTCCTCGCGGATCTCTACGACCTCGATCGATCGACGTACCGCAAGCGCGTCGGCCTCTTCACCGAACTGCTCGACCTGTCCGACTTTCTGGACACGCCGGTCCGCTCGCTGTCGCTCGGCCAGCGGATGCGCGGCGATCTGGTCGCCGCCATGCTGCACGAACCGTCGATCCTCTTCCTGGACGAGCCGACCGTCGGTCTGGACGTCGTGGCGAAGGCCCGGCTGACCGAGTTCATCGCCGAGACCAACCGGTCCGCCGGTACGACGGTGGTGCTGACCACGCACGACATGGACGACGTTGAGCGGCTCTGCCAGCGCATCATCGTGATCGACTCGGGCACGGTTCTGTACGACGGTGACCTGTCCCGTCTGAAGGAACGCTTCATGCCATACCGCTTCCTCGTCCTCACGCTGGCCGAACGCAGCATCCGCCGCGTCGCCGACATCCCGTTCGCGACCGAGGTCGACGCCGGCGCCGTCGGCACCGTCCTCCCGTACCCGGACCGCAGCGTCGTCCTGCGTTTCGACCCGCGCGAGATCACCACGCCCGAGCTGATCGCGCGGGCGTCGCAGGTGTACGAGGTGGACGAGCTGTCCATCGTCGATCCACGGCTGACCGATGTGATCTCGCAGCTGTACGACGGCTTGCTGACGTGACTACGGCGACGCAGCTCAGGGCGTTCCGCGGGATGACCCGTGCCGGGACGCGATCCGTCCTGATCTACCGCGGCGACCTGATCACCGGCGCGGTCACGCTGGTCATCCAGGTCGTCCTCGCGATCGCGGTCTGGCGGATCGTGTACTCCGGGCGCGGGCCGGTCGGCGGCATCGACGCCGGGACGGCGGTTGCCTATGCGGCGATTGCGGCCTGCCTGCAATCGGTGCTCCTTCCTTGGCAGTTCTCGTCGTTGCCGATGCGGATCCGCAACGGGCAGATCGCGACCGACCTGACGCGGCCGCTCGGCCTGATGTGGCAGGTCTTCGGGCAGAATCTCGGCGTACTGCTCGGTCGGCTGCCGCTCGGCGCGATCGGCCTCGCGGCCGCCGCGGTCCTCGGTGCGCTGACGGTTCCGCCCGGATGGGCTGCGGGACTCCTCTCGGTCGTCGCGACGGTCGGCGGCGTCGTGGTCGCGATGCTGTGCAACCTGATCGTGTCGATGGTGACGTTCTGGACGTTCGAGGTCAGTGGGCCGTTGATCGTGTACCGGTTCGGGAGCGCGTTCCTCTCGGGGTCGTTGATTCCGTTGTGGTTCATGCCCGGGTGGTTGCGGGCGTCGGTCGAATGGCTACCGTTCCAGGCGCAGGTGTACACACCCGTGTCGATCTATCTCGGTCAGACGCGCGGCGGCGAGGCGCTGGCGTTGGTCGCCGTACAGCTCGCGTGGGTGGCCGTGCTGGTCGTTGTACTCGAGCTGGTGTGGCGGCGAGCGCGCTACCGGGTGGTGGTGCAGGGTGGCTGAGCAGACGTGGCTCCGCCAGTACGTCATCCTCGAACGCGCCGCGTTGCGGGCGCAGCTGCAGTACCGCGTGAACTTCTGGACGACGCTGATGGGCGGGGTCGCCTACCAGGGCACGCAGTTGCTGTTCCTCGGTGTCCTCCTCGGGAAGTTCGGTCTGATCGGGGGCTGGGGTTTCCCCGAGGTCGCGTTCGTGTTCGCGATGCGGCTCGCGTCGCACGCCTTGTACGTCGTCCCGTTCGGATCGCTGCGGTTGCTCGACGAGATGGTCCGCGACGGCGAGTTCGACCGGGTCCTGTTGCGCCCGGTGAACCCGTTCCTGCAGCTGGTCACGCGGTGGTTCCCGCTGATGTCGCTCGGCGATGCGTTGCTGGGCGCGGGCGCGCTGATCATCTTCGGCTGGCAGGCGCCGATCGACTGGACCGGGGCGAAAGTCGTCTACCTGCTGCTCGCGGTCGTCGGCGGCGGCCTGGTCGAAACCGGCATCCAGACCTTCTTCTGCGGCCTCTCCTTCGTCGCCACCTCCACGTTCTCCCTCCGGATCTTCGCCGACACCTCGATCACCCAGTTCTCCGGCTACCCGCTGACCATGTTCGGCCGGGGCATCTTCTACGCCTTCTGCACGCTCGTCCCGATGGCCTTCATCTCCTTCCTCCCGGCGACCGTCCTCCTCGGCCGCACCGCCGACGTCCCGCTTCCCACCTGGCTGACCTTCCTCTCCCCGCTCGCCGGCGCCGTGGTCTTCGTCCTGGGCTACTCCTTCTTCACCAAGATGATGCCGAGATACACGAGCCCCGGGAGCTGACTCTTCGGGCCTGTGGATAACTTCCGCGGCGGTCCGGCGATTTTTGCGAGCCTTGATCCGTGAGGTTGTGAACCAACGGAACGGGGAGTCGGATGAGCAAGGACCAGGACGAGAAGTCGCCGTACGGCGCCGGATTCATCGCGGCCTGCATCGTCGTCGGCGCGGTGCTGATCTGCGGCGTCGTGATCATCTTCGCGGGCGGGCACGACGCCACTCCGGCGAGCGCCGCGGCCCAGCCGGTCGCCGCGTCCTCGGCTCAGCCCACCGACGATCCGGCATCCGCACCTGCCACGTCAGGCGCGCCGGCGCCCGAGTCCAGCGGCGCAAAGAGCCAGGGGCAGACGAGCGTCTGCGGCCTTCCCGCGGGTGACCAAGGTCTTCCGTCGACGGCGCCCACGGCCGACGGCTGGGACGTCAGCCGACGCGTCATCGTGCCGCGCTCCTCGAGGTACGGGCCGGGCAAGACCGACACCGACGGCTTCCGGCACTGCTTCGCGCACTCGCCGACCGGCGCGGTCTACGCGGCGTACAACGCGATCGCGGCCATCGCGGACCAGAGCAAGCTCATCCCGACGGTGAAGAAGCTGATGGTCCCGGGGACGGCGACCGACAGCCTGCTCCGCCAGGTCGTCACGACGGAACCCTCGGGCGACCCCTCGACCGTCCAGGTCGCCGGCTACCGGATCATCGACGCCGGCCAGGACCGCGTGACCGTCATGCTCGCGATGCCCGTCGAGGCCGTGTACATGAGCGCCAACCTGACGCTGGTCTGGCACAACGGCGACTGGCGCCTCCAGCCCCCGCCACCCGGCGAGCCCGTCGGCGCCCCCTTCTCCCAACACCGCGACCTCGGCGACTTCGTGAAGTGGAGTGGTATCTGATGTGCTCACCGATGGACATGAAGTGCCACGTGGTGGACGGCGTCCAGTCCGTCGCCAGCAGTTGGATCGACACCGCCAATCGGACCTCGACGGAATTCTTCTCCACGATCCTGAATTCGCTGGCGACCTTCTGGGTCAAGCCGAAGAGCCCGGTCCAGCTCGCCACCAGCACCGACGATGGCCATACCTGGACCGACACCAATACTGTCGCGTTCGTGCACGGTCAGACGCTCAAGCTGACCCTCGGGATCCTCACCGTTGCGATCGTCATCGCCGGAATGCGGATGGCGTGGGAGCAACGAGCGAAGCCGCTCCAGGAGTTGCTCAAGGCGCTACTGACCTTCATCGTCGTCTCCGGAGCCGGGACGGCCGCGATCCAGCTCCTGATCACCGCGTCGGACGACTTCGCCGTCAAGGTCGTGAACGCCGCCATCGGAGGCGAATCGTTCTCGTCGACGATCCGGACCATGATGATCAGCCCGTCCGACTACGGCGGTGGTTCGGGGATCACGTCCGCTCTGATGCTGATACTCCTCGGGCAGATGGCGGCGTGGGCGTCACTGATCCAGATCGTGTTGATGCTGATTCGATCGGCGATCCTGGTGCTGCTCGGTGCGACGCTGCCTCTCGCGGCGGCGGCGACCAACACCGAGGTCGGCAGAGCCTGGTTGAAGAAGTACTGCGCGTGGACCCTGGGTTTCATCGCCTACAAGCCGGCCGCGGCTCTCATCTACGCGGCCGCCATCAAGCTGAAGGACGACCAGATGCTCGGCTCTGACACCGGTCTGATGAAGTCGCTCACCGCCTTGATGATGATGCTCCTCGCGATCCTCGCCCTGCCGGCCCTTCTCCGCCTCGCGGTGCCGGTCACCGCGGCTGTCGCGGGCGGCGCGGCAGGTATGGGCAGTACAGGTCCTGACATGAGCTCGTTACCGAGCGGCGCGATCAACGTCGGCTCATCCGGCGGCGCGCAGGGGAGCGGACACAGTGCGGCGTCGTCCAGTGGCGCGGGAGCATCCGGGGCTGGTGCGTCGGGAGCTGGGGCGACCGGGGCGGCGACCACTGGGGCGAAGGCTGCGGGTGGTGCGGCGCTGGGGCCGGCGGGTGTTGCTGCTGCCGCGGCGCGCAAGGCTGCCGGAGCCTTCGCGGGGGCGGCGGCGCACTCTGCGGGAGAAGCGGGCGGCGGCAGTTCTGGGGCCTCCATGCCCCGATCGAGTGGCAGCCGTCCATCCGGCGGCGGTCGCGCGAACAGCCGAAACGCCGGCGGCCGGACCCACCCGTCCGCGCCACACCCCAGCCCCAAGGTCCCGGCCGGCGCCACTACCGGAGACGCCGGTCCCTCCGGCGGCTGGTGACTCCGACGGCATGCGGTCCGCACAGCACTCAGGCTTGCGTCGCCCGTTGCTCGAGGCGCGTGCGGTCCGGGCGGATGAAAGCATGGCCGTGTGGATCGGATCGCGCTGATTTCGGATGTGCACGGGAACCTGACGGCGTTGGAGGCGGTGCTGGCGGATCTTGGGGAGCGCGGGATCGGGCGGGTGTTCAACCTCGGCGACTACGTGGGGAAGGGGCCGCGCGGGCAGGCTGTGGTGGATCGGTGTCGCGAGGTCTGCGAGGTGAACATCCTCGGGAACTGGGACGACTTCCTGCCCGATCCCGAGCGGTCCGAGGACAGCGAAGGGCTGCGGTGGTGGAAGAACGAGTTGCGGGAGGACCAGTGGGCCTGGTTGCGCGGGCTGCCGTTCTGCCATGACTTCCTGCTGAGTGGGCGGCAGGTGCGGTTGTTCCACGCCTCGTCGACGAGCGTTCACCACCGGATCGTGTTCGATCACGACGAAGCGCAGTACGCGAGCTTCTTCGAGAACACGCCGGCGACCGGGGACGGGCCGCTGCCGGTGATCGTTGGGTACGCCGACATCCACGACCCGTTCTACGAGGAGGACCGCGGGCGGACGCTCTTCAACACCGGCTCGGTCGGCAACAGCCTCGGTGACCCGACGCCCGGATACGTGATCCTCGAAGGGGTCCTGGGCTCACCCGACCCGGCGCCGTACTCGATCCAGTTCGTCCGGGTTCCGTACGACGCGCACGCCGAGCTGGCGATCGCGCGCGACCTCGGGATGCCGGAGCTCGACGGCTACGAGGCGGAGATCATCCGCGGTGTCTACCGCACGACCTTCTACGCCGGCCGCGATCCCCGATACCACCGCCGACCGGCCTGAACGCGGTTGTCCCCAGGGTTATCCACAGCTGTGCATTGGGTGCTTTCAGCAACGACTCGTTCACCCGCTGGTCACTTCACCAGCAGGGCTTCGGATCCCACAGGCTTGTAGCCGGCCGCGAGGAAGGTGCGCAGCGACGCGGCGTTGCCTGGTGTGACCTGGGCCCAGATCGACGCGTCCGGCGCGATCAAGGCCCGCGCGGCCGCCGCGAGCCGTCGGCCGTACCCGTGACCGCGGGCGTCCGGTGGCACCTCGATCGCGCACTCCAGCCGCCCGGCCAGGCCGCGGCCGGTCACCACGAGCCCGCCGTACGCATCGGCGTACACCCGGACGTCGTCGCGGTACCGCCAGGCGCGTTCGACCCGCGGGTGGTCGTGGTCCGCGAGTTCGGTCAGCCCGGCCGTCGCCGCGGCGCGCTCGGCCGGGTCGGCGAGGGCCGGGGCGAGCAGCATCGCGTCGATCGCGTTGACCCGGCGGCCGGTGAACTCCTCGAGCGCCGCGAGGAACGGCGGGTTCGTCGGCGCGGACAGATCCCCGGCAGGGATTCGCTGCGCGACCCATTCCGGATCGACGTCCGCGGCGATGACGATGTGGCCCGTGAAGGCGACCACGCACGACTCTCGGTGCGACGGCGCGGGGACGACGGTGAGCCCGAGATCCGGGGGTGGGAACACGCCGCGCTCGACGCCCCGCAGAATGGCAGCAAGAGATGTCATCAGGAGCATTGTCGCGGAGATCCCGGGGCACGCTCGACGACGCCCTCCGAGGAGGCAGCAGGATGCGCAAACCGCAGCTGGTGAAGGCCGAGGGACTGCCCGAGCGGGTCACCATCTACGAGGTCGGGCCGCGGGACGGGTTGCAGAACGAGTCGGCGGTCGTCGACGTCGCGGTCAAGGCCGAGTTCATCCGGCGGCTGGTCGAGGCGGGGCTGACGACGGTCGAGACGACGAGTTTCGTGCACCCGAAGTGGGTCCCCCAGCTGGCCGACGCCGCCGAGTTGCTCGACCAGCTGGAGCTGCCGGAGGGGGTCCGCGCGCCGGTCCTGGTGCCGAACGAGCGCGGCCTCGACCGTGCACTCGCGGCCGGGGTCCGGGAGATCGCGATCTTCGCGAGCGCGACCGAGACGTTCGCGGCGAAGAACCTCAACTCCACACTCGACGACCAGTTCGCGATGTTCACGCCGACGATCCAGCGGGCGCTCGCCGAGGGTCTGGCGGTGCGCGGGTACGTGTCGATGTGTTACGGCGATCCGTGGGAGGGCGACGTGCCGATCGACCAGGTGGTCAAGGTCGGCGCACGGCTGGCCGACCTCGGGTGCCACGAGTTGTCGCTGGGCGACACGATCGGTGTCGCAACACCGGGCCAGGTGGTCGCACTCATCGGGGCGTTCGGTGCGGCCGCGGTCGGTGTGGACAAGCTCGCGGTGCACTTCCACGACACATACGGTCAAGCGCTCGCCAACACGCTCACCGCGCTCCGTGAGGGCGTGACCACGGTCGACAGCTCCGCCGGCGGCCTGGGCGGCTGCCCGTACGCCGAGAGCGCGACGGGCAACCTCGCCACCGAGGACCTCCTCTGGCAACTCGACGGCCTCGGCATCGAAACCGGCGTCGACCTCGAGAAACTCGTCACCACCAGCACCTGGATGGCCACCCAACTAGCCAAACCGTCCCCAAGCCGCGTAGTCCAGGCCCTCGCCGGCTGACGCGAGTCGGGAACTGTCGGTGGGGCGGGTGAGGATGGGTGGGTGAGTGGGCAGCGGCAGCGGGTTGAGCTTGGAGAGTTTTTGAAGGTTCGGCGGGGGCGGGTGGCGCCGGAGGATGTTGGGTTGCCGGGTGGGGGGAGGCGACGGACGCCTGGGTTGCGGCGGGAGGAGCTGGCGCAGCTGGCCGGGGTGGGTGTGACTTGGTACACGTGGCTCGAGCAGGGGCGGCCGATCAATGTGAGTGGGCAGGTGCTGGATGCGGTCGCGTCCACGCTGAGGCTCACACCGGTCGAGCGTGAGCATCTGTACCGGCTGGCGGAGGCGACGCCGGTGCGGTTGCCGCGGACGACGGACGGCGCGAGTGAGGCCGTGTTCGAGGAGATCGTGGAGGCGCTCGACCCGCTGCCCGCGGTGATCACGAATACGCGCTTCGACATCGTCCGCGCGAACCGGGCGTACAACGACCTGTTCCACGACTGGCACCAGCTGCCCTGCATCCACAAGAACCTGCTCTGGTGCATCGTCACCGAGCCCGCGGCGCGGGCGCAGTTGCTCAACTACGACACCGAGGTCCCGTATCTGGTCGGCCGGCTGCGCTCGGCGTACGGCGAACACGTCGGCGACCCGGACTGGGAGACCGACCTCGACCGGCTGCGAGCGATCTGCCCCGAGTTCGCCCAGCTGTGGGGACGCCACGAGGTTGCGGACTGTACGCCGCGCCAGCGCCGGATCCTGAACCCGGTCGCCGGCGAGCTGCACTTCACGATCACGGAGCTGGCCGTGTCGGCGCACCCCGACCTGATCCTGTACGTCGAGTCGCCGGCGGACGAGGACACCCGCGCCAGGCTTCCGCTCACCCGGAGGGAACCCGTCGACCAGTCAGCGTGATTCGGGTGGGCCGCTGGGCGTTCGCCAGGTGGTCAGGCAGAACGGGTGGCCGGCCGGGTCCAGGAACACGCGAAAGGTATCCGGTGACGGCTGGACCTCGGTTGGCGTGGCTCCTGCGGCGACGATGCGGTCCTGCTCTGCGTCCAGGTCCTCGGCGGAGAAATCCAGGTGCGCTTGCTGCGGGATTCGCGGGTCGGGCCAGGTCGGCGCGCGGTAGTTCAGGTCCCGCTGGAAACCGAGGCTGAACGCGTCGAACCGCAGCTCGACGAACGAGTCGGTGACGACGGCCAGCTCACCGCCGGCCACCAACTGGTAGAACGAAGCGAGCGCGAGTGGATCCGGACAGTCGAGCGTCGGCCCCCAGAACGGCGCCGTCACTGCTCGATCGGGCGGCGGATGCGCCGGACCAGGCTCTTGTCCGCGAACTGGCCGACGCGGTACGTCGACCAGCCGTCGACGCCGGCGCCCACCGCGCCGCCGAGGAACGGCACGCGCCGGGTGACGGTCAACGCCATCCGCTTGCCGCTGATCCGGCCGATCAGCTCCGCGACGACCTCGCCGGAGATCTGCCGATCCAGCTCCGGGTCGAAGACGGGGGCGGTCGCGATGGCGAGCGGGGACGAGACCAGGCTCGCCTTACGGAGCCGGTCCGTCACGCCTTCCTCTCCGAGCAGGCAGGTGATCACCGCCGTCCGGACCCGCGGGTCGTCGAGGTCGTACCCGCGCAGGTGGGCGATCGCCGCGACCATCCGGCACTGGACGACCGCGAGGCCGGTCAGGTTCGCGGGCAGGGCTACGGGCAGCGTGACGAGACCGCCGATGCTGGTGGCGAACCCCTGCACACCGGCCAGCCGGATGTGCTGGTCGATTACGGCCTCGATCGCGTCCGTGACGTCGCCGCCGCAACGCTCCAGCTTGGTGTCCGCGATCCGCTCCGCGCCGGGGAACCGCTGGTACCCGTCGATCGCGACCTCGAGGATCTGGCGCAACACGCCGCCCGCTGCCGTCGGGGCGAACCGCTGGGCGGCGGGCGCGAGACTACTGGCGACGAACCTGGCTACTCCGGCCACGGTGCTCCTTCCCGCCCGGCCCCACGCGTCAGAACCCGGACGTGCTTCAACTGTACGTGGCTCCCGGCCCCTCGCCACTCGGGACAAACCCTTGGTGTCCCCTAGTGGCGGATCGCCTGGGGATCCGCATGGTCCAGGATGGTGCTGTGGCGATCGAACCTGCTCCGTCCCAGTGGGAGTTTCCGCCGGTCGGGGTGGCCGGCGGGAGTGACGTCGTGGCCGGGGGTGCCGACCTGGCGCCGGGCACGGTGCTGGCGGCGTACCGGCGGGGGCTGTTCCCGATGCCGGACCACCGGAGCTCGCTGCTGTGGTGGTCGCCGGTCGATCGTGGGGTGATCGAGGTCGACGGGTACCAGCCGTCGCGGTCGATGCGCCGGGCGCGCGCCAAGTTCGAGATCCGGGTCGACACCGCGTTCGACCGGGTGATCCGCGCGTGTGCGGATCCGCGCCGCCCGGGTTCGTGGATCGACCGCGACATCATCGCGTCGTACACCGAGCTGCACCGGCTCGGCTGGGTGCACTCGGTCGAGGCCTGGGACGGCGACGAGCTGGCCGGCGGGCTGTACGGCGTCGCGATCGGCGGGCTGTTCGCGGGCGAGTCGATGTTCCACCACCAAACCGACGGCTCGAAGGCCGCCGTCGCGGGCACGATCGAGCTGCTGAACGACGAGTACGCCGCCGACCGGGTCTTCGACATCCAGTGGGTCACCGACCATCTGGCGACCCTCGGCGCGGTCTCGATCCCGCGGGAGACCTACGTACGCCGGGTGTCGGCAGCGCTCGACGTACCGCTGCCGAAGGCGTTCACCTGAGCCCGACGAAGGCTGCCATCTGCCGCGAGGCCGACGCGTAGAACTCGTCCGCCGGGTCCATCGTGCCGACCAGCTGGCCGAAGAGTTCGAAGCTGAGCATGCCGAAAAGCTGGGTCCACACGATGATGGTCCGGAGCAGCACCGGGCGGGGGACTTCAGGCGCGAGCTCGACGAGCACTTCCACCTGCCGGTCCAGCAGCCCGGACGGTTCAGGTGCGTCGGGCGGTGTGATCAGGCGGCCCGTCGCGTGGGCGCGCTGCAACAACCCCAGCAGCAACAGAGGAACCCGCGCCGCCGGTTGGACCGTGGTCTGAGGCGCCTTGTAGCCGCTGATCGGTGACCCGTAGATCAGCGCGTACTCGTGCGGGTGCGCCCGCGCCCAGTTCCGGACGGCCGCGTAGATCGCCATCCATTCCTCGACCAGGTCGTCGCCGCCGGCCGCGTTCTCGGCCGCCTCGCCGAGAGCGTCGTACGCGTCGATGATGAGCGCGGTCAGCAGCTCGTCGCGGCTCGCGAAGTACCGGTAGAGCGCCGACGACACCATCCCGAGCTCCCGCGAGACCGCCCGCAGCGACAGCGCCTCGGCGCCGACGGTCGCCAGCTGCTGCCGGGCGGCCGTCTTGATCTCCTCGGTCAGCTCGGCCCGGGCACGTTCACGGGCGGTACGTCCGGCGTTCATGCGGTCAGTCTGCCATAAAACCGAGAGCAGTGCTCTTGACAGTGAGCGGCGATCTGATGTTCACTGATCACAACAGAGAGCACCGCTCTCGAAACCTGCGAAGGAACCCTCATGACCGAGTACAAGCAGACCTACGACAGCAAGCGCGTGATCACCGCCTCCGAGGGCAGCATGCGGGTCTTCAACCGGATCGTCGCGCGGCTGACGAAGCTCGGTCTCAGCCTGATGGGCAGCCGGGTGCTGTCGGTCCAGGGCCGCAAGTCCGGCGAGTGGCGCAGTACCCCGGTGAACCTGCTGGTGATCGACGGCCAGCGCTACCTGGTCGCCCCGCGCGGCCACACCCAGTGGGTGAAGAACCTGCGGGTCAGCGGCACCGGCCGGCTGCAGTTGGGGAGCAAGGTGGAGACGTTCCACGCCGAAGAGGTCGCCGACGCCGACAAGATCCCCGCCCTGCGGCTGTACCTGAAGAAGTGGGCGTGGGAGGTCGGCACGTTCTTCAGCGGCGACGTCTCGAAGAACTCCCCCGACGAGGTCCTGCACCACATCGCGCCCGGCGTCCCTGTCTTCAAGATCAACTAGTGATACGCGGCCGCCTGGATCCGGTACAGGTCGGCGTAGTGACCGTCGAGGGCCATCAGCTCGTCGTGGGTGCCGGTCTCGACGACGTGGGCGCCGTCCAGGACGACGATCAGGTCGGCCATCCGCACCGTCGAGAACCGGTGTGAGACCAGGATCGTGATCCGGCCGTCCGTGCCGTCGCGGGCCGCCTCGGCGTACCGCTCGAAGAGCGCATGCTCGGTCTCGGCGTCCAACGCGGCGGTCGGCTCGTCGAGCACCAGCAGCAGCGGCCGGTCGCGCATGAACCCGCGGGCCAGCGCCAGCTTCTGCCACTGCCCGAAGCTGATCTCCGCTCCGTCCGGCCAGGTCGACCCGAGCTGGGTGTCCAACCCCGACTCGAGCCGCTGCAGCACGTCCTCCGCGCCGGCCCGCCCCACCGCGGTGGTGACCGCCGGTACGTCGTCCAGGCGCGGGAGGTCTCCGAGCCCGACGCTGTGCACCGCGCGGAACTCGAACCGGAAGAAGTCCTGGAACGCCCCCGCGATCTTCGCCCGCCAGGCCTCGGCCGGGATCCGGGCCAGCGGCCGGCCGTCCAGGAGCACCTGGCCGCTGCTCGGCTCGTACAACTTGCAGATCAGCTTCACCAGCGTGGACTTGCCGGCGCCGTTCTCGCCGACGACCGCGATCACCTTGCCGGCCGGGAGCTCGAGGTCGACATCCTCCAGCGCGGGACGCGACGCGCCGGCGTACGAGAAGGACACATGGTCCAGCCGGATGCCGTCGACGAGCCGCTCGGGGGCGGGCTGATCCGCCGTGCTGTCGAACGAGGCCGCGTAGTTCTCCAGCCAGACGAGCCGCCGCGACCCGTCCAGCCAGATGCCGCGCAGGAACCCGATCTCGCCGACGGTCGCGCCGACGTACGCCGACAGCCGCGCACCGGCCGCGAGGATCAGCAACACGTCACCGACCGAGCCGTTCAGACCCGACGCGACGAACAGCACCGCGCCGACGTACGCCGCACCGAAGATCGCCCACGCGATCCCGTGCCAGACGGCGCTGGTCCAGCGCGCGGCGGCCATCGGCCGGTACCACTGCTCCCACTCGCGGCGACGGCCCGCGACGAGATCGGCGCCGATCCCGGTGACGCGGACCTCCTTGCCGGGGGCGGCCGTGGTCGCGGTCTTGAACAGGTGCTGGGCGAGGCGATAGTGCGCGGAGTACCGCTCTTCGACCTCGCGCTCGACACCCGGACGCCAACTGGAGCTGACAACCGTCGGCAGGGCGAACACCAGCAGCAGCGCGAGGGAGGGATGGATCGACATCAGCAGGGCGACCGTCACCGCGAGCCGCAGGATCCAGCCGCAGGTGGAGAACAGCGACATGTACATGTGGTCGAGCACGAAGACCTGCTTGCGCAGGACGGCCAGCCGGTCCAGGTAGTCACGCCGCTCGTGGTGCTCCACCGTCGCGACCGACGCCTGCAGCCGAGCGACGTGCGCCTCCAGCATGATCGTCACGCGGTCGCGGAACCGGCGCGAGATCCGCGTCGACAACGTCCGCAGGAACCAGGTCGCGGTCACCGACACCGCCAGGCCGCTCGCGGCCAGTAGAGTCGCGCGTCGATCCCCGGCCAGCACACCGTCCGCGAGGATCTTCAGCCACAAGGCCAGCAAGGCGTCCGGTACGGCGGCCAGCAACGTCATCACGAAGGCGGCGACCAGCAGCCCCGGCTCGTGCTGGTAGCCCAGCTTGCAGAGCCGCCACATCGCCGGCAACGCGCGAGGCAGGTCGTCAGAGCGTGTCATAGCTGAGCCCTTCCTCGTCTACCTCGGCCGTGAAGCGTTGCGCCTGCAGGTCGAACATCGTCCGGTACCGCCCGCCGAGTGCCATCAGCTCGTCGTGACTGCCGAGCTCGACGACGCGGCCGTGCTCCAGTACGCAGATCCGGTCGGCGTGCCGCACCGTCGAGAACCGGTGCGAGACGAGGATCGTGGTGACGTCGCGGGTCGCGGTCAGGATCCGGTCGAAGATCGCCGCCTCGCCGCGAACGTCCAGCTGAGCGGTCGGTTCGTCGAGCAGTACGAGACCCGCGCCCTGCCGGACGGCGCACAGGGCCCGTGCCAGCGCGACGCGTTGCCACTGTCCGCCGGACAGATCGGTGCCGTCGCCGTACCCGGTCGCCAGCCGGGTGTCGAGGTCGGCCAGGTCGGCGGCGCCGGCATCCGCGAGAGCGGCCCGGATGTCGTGGTCGGGAGCGCCGGCCGGTGCGACGTTGTCACGCAACGACAGCTCGAGTTTGAGGAAGTCCTGGAAGACCGCGGCGACGCGGGTCCGCCACGCGTCGACGTCGAGGTCCCGCAGATCCGTTCCGTCGACCCGGATGGTCCCGGAATCCGGGTCGTACAACCGGCACAGGAGCTTGGCGAGCGTGGTCTTGCCGGCGCCGTTCTGACCGACGACGGCGAGCGACGAACCGGCCGGGACGGTCAGGTCGAGCCCGTCGAACACCTGCCGATCGCCTTGTGGATAACCGAAGCTGAGCCCGCCCAGCTCGATCCCGACCGCGCCGCGACCGCCCGCCTCCGAGCCAGGCGCCAGAGGGCCGGGCGTCGGAGTGCCGGGCGTCGGAGAGCGAGGCGCCAGAGATCCAGGCGCCAGCGCGCCCGCCGGTGCCATCGCGGGCTCCAGCCGGTGGACGGCGGCGACCGGCGCGGCCGCTCCGTCCAGCGCCCAGTTCAGCCCGCCGAACGCGATCATGCCGACCCCGATCGCGACCTGGGCGAAGACCACCAGACGGTCGACCGGCAGCCGTCCGTCGATCGCCGCCGCGCCGAGCGACCAGAACACGAGACCGTTGGCCACCGCGATGATCAGCAGGCTCCAGATCATCGGGCGCTCCCGCAGGCGCGTCGCGGCGTACTGCAGCTCGAACAGGCGGCGGCGTCGCTCGGTGAAGCGCCGTACGGTCCAGTCGGCGAGACCGAACAGCCGCAGCTCCTTCGCCGCGTCGGGCTCGACCGCCAGCTCGTACGCGTAGTTGGCGTGCCGCTGCGCCGACCGCACCTCGGCGGTGTTGCGGTCCTTCCAGACACCGCTCTCCCGGAGCAGCCAATGCGTCGCGGACCACGCGACCAACAGCACCAGCGGCGCCCACCAGCTGAACCCGAACAGCACCACCGCGGATGCGACCCCGCCTACGAGGTCGACCAGGCTGCCGGCGACGAAGTCGACGTTGAGATACATCGGCGGACCGGTCTGGCCGTGGTCGAACTCGCGCGCGACGGTCAGGTCCTCGCTCAGCTCCGGATCCTCCAGATGCCCGATCCCCGGCGGCCCGACACAGGCCTTGGCGAGCTCGTCGTTCAGGTACGCCGAGACGCGACTGCCGAGGTTGGCGCTGACGGCCTGATGAACCGGTGTCAGCACCTGCATCAGGATGAACGTCGCACCCATCAGCACCAACGGCCCGCCCAGCGCCGCGCTGTGCTGCACCGCACCCACCATCCGCCCCATCGCGATCGCAAAGACCGCCGGCAGTGCGCCGCGGGCGATCAGCAGCACCCACCAGGCGATGGCCAGCCCGCGATCGGCCCGCGGCAGCACCCCGAAGAACTGCCACTCAGGACGGCTCAGCAACCGACTCACCATCTCCTCACGATGACACCCCGCATCGACAGAAGTCTTGAACGTTTGCCGGATCAGTCCTCAGTCGGCGTGGAGGCGAGTTCGGCCTCCAGTTCGGCAACAGTTGGTAGTGCGGAGCGGAACTCGTCGGGGAGCGACTTGTTGATCGCGTCCGTCCATTCCGCCACCCCAATCGGTGCCTTGAATCCTTTGAGCGCGTACTCCGCGACGACTTGGTTCTTGTTACGGCAGAGCAGGAGACCGATGGTCGGCTTGTCCCCTTCCTTCGCGAGCACGTCGTCGATGACCGCCATGTAGAGGCCGAGTTGGCCCAGGAAGGCGGCGTTGAACTTCACCGCCTTCAGCTCGATCACCACGTAGCACCGCAGCTCCAGGTGGTAGAAGAGCAAGTCGCAGAAGAACTCCTCGCCGTCCAGTTCCAGCCGGACCTGCTCGCCGACGAACGCGAAACCTTGGCCGAGCTCCAGCAGGAACTTCCCGACGTGCTCGACCAGCTTCTGCTCGAGCTCTCGCTCCCGCCAGCCGTCCGTGGAGCCCAGGAAGTCGAACAGGTACGGGTCGCGCGTCGCCTGCTGCGCCAGGTCGAACTCCTCCGGCGGCATCGCGGTGGCGAAGTTGGTGACGGCCTTGCCGGCGCGCTCGTGGAACTGGGCGTCGATGTGCAACGCGAGCACGTCGCGACTCCACCCGCGCTCAACGGCAGCCGCGGCGTACCAGATCCGAAGCTCGGCGTCGTGGAGCTTCTCGAGCAACGCCACATGATGGCGCCAGGGCAATTGTGCAATGCTGCGTTGCACAAATCCCGGGTCCGGCCAGGCGGCAGCGAAGGCCCGCATGTATTTGAGGTTGCGCGGCGAATACCCGGTCGCGCCGGGGAAGCGGGTCTTGAGGTCGGTGGACAGCCGGTCGATCACCTTGCTGCCCCACCCTTCTTCGTGTTGTCTCTTCAGGATCTCCTGCCCGATCGACCAGTAACTCACCAGCATCTCTTGGTTGGCGGCGCTGACAGCTCGCCGGTGGCCGGTCGCCACGTGGGTGGAGATCCTGTCGAGCAGGTCCGGGTACCAGTCAGGAAGTGAGGATCGGGCAGGGGCGCTCTCGAAGCGCGGGGTCTTGTCGTTCACGGCAACAGGCTTTCGCCGGAGACCTGTGCGACACGAAGGCCATTCCGGGGCATCGCCGGGCAGATGAGGACCTTCGGGCGGGTGGAACGGGCGCATCTCCGGGCAGATCGGGGCAGATCGGGGCAGTGGCTGCGAAGATGGCCGCATGATCACGCCTGAGGAGTTGAACGCGGCGCCGAAGGTTTTGTTGCACGACCATCTGGACGGCGGGCTGCGGCCGGGGACCGTGCTGGACCTGGCGCGCGAGATCGGGCATCAGCTGCCGCGGACGGACGCGGCCGAGCTGGGTGCGTGGTTCGTGGAGTCGGCGGACTCGGGGTCGCTGGAGCGGTATCTGGAGACGTTCGACCACACGGTCGCGGTGATGCAGACCGCCGAGGCGATCACGCGGGTCGCCAGTGAGTGCGTGCAGGACCTCGCGGCGGACGGCGTGGTGTACGCCGAGGTGCGCTACGCGCCCGAGCAGCACCTGACCCGCGGCCTGACCCTCGAACAGGTCGTGGATGCGGTCCGCGAAGGGTTCGAGCACGGGATGTCGGTGGCCGAGCGGCCGATCGTGGCGCGGCAGCTGCTGACCGCGATGCGGCACAAGGCGCGCTCACGGGAGATCGCCGAGCTGTCGGTCGCGTACCGCGACGCGGGCGTGGTCGGCTTCGACATCGCCGGCGCCGAGGCGGGCTTCCCGCCCACCCGGCACCTGGACGCGTTCGAGTACCTGCAGCGCGAGAACGCGCACTTCACCATCCACGCCGGCGAGGCGTTCGGGCTGCCGTCGATCTGGCAGGCGATCCAGTGGTGCGGCGCGGACCGGCTCGGGCACGGCGTCCGGATCATCGACGACATCACCCACGACGGCGACAAGGCGGAGCTCGGGCGGCTCGCGGCGTACGTCCGGGACCGGCGGATCCCGCTGGAGATGTGCCCGAGCTCCAACCTGCAGACCGGCGCGGCCGAGTCGATCGCCGACCACCCGATCGGCCTGCTCGCCAAGCTCCGCTTCCGGGTCACGGTGAACACCGACAACCGGCTGATGAGCGGTACGTCGATGAGCCGCGAGCTCGCCCTGCTCGCGGAGGCCTTCGGGTACGGCCTGCACGACCTGCGCTGGTTCGCGATCAACGCGATGAAGTCCGCCTTCATCCCGTTCGACGAGCGACTCGCGTTGATCGACGACGTCATCAAGCCCTGGTACGCCTCACACTGACCGCTGGTACGTACGGAAGGCCCGGGTCGAGAGCCAGCCGACGATCAGCGTGAAGGCCAGCAGGTACAGGCTGTACCGGCCCACCGACGACCAGTCCGGGTCGGCGGCCAGCGACTGGCGGGCGGCGATGGTGGCCCAGTTGACGGGGTTGAAGCGGGCCGCGACGTTCACCCAGTGCGGCGCCACCGTCGGGTCGATCATGATCGACGACAGGAACGTCAGCGGCAGCGACACGAACTGGAAGATGCCGATCAGCGCCTCCTGCTGACGGGTGAGCAGCGCCACCGCGTTCGACAGCGACCCGAACGCCAGGCCGACGAGAACCGACGCGGCGATCGTGACCAGGTAGCCGACGGCCCCACCGTCGTACCGGGCGCCTGCGGCGATGCCGATCGCGAACACCAGGATCGTCTGGATGAACGTGGTCGTCGCGTTGCTGAGCAGCTGCCCGGCCATCAGTCCGCCGCGGCTGACCGGTGACGCGAGCAACCGGTCCATCACGCCGCGCTCCATGTCCTGGATGAACGACGTACCGCTCCAGCCGCTCGTCATCAGCGCCGTCATCATCACGATCCCCGGTGTCAGGAACGCGATGTACGACGAGTCGCCGAAGCCCGGGATGTGGACGACGCCCTGGAACAGCTGCCCGAACAACAGCAGCCAGATCGCCGGCTGCACCAGCGTGAACGCGATCAACGCCGGCTGCCGGTACGAGGCCCGCATGAACCGTCCGAAGACAAGACCCGTGTGCGCGATCATGCCGCCTCCTCCGTCACCCGGAACGAACGGCCGGTGAGCTGCAGGTACACGTCGTCCAGCGACGGCCGCGACACCGTGACTGCGACCACCGGAATCGCCTTGTCCTCAAGGGCTCCCAGCACTTCCGGTACGGCGGTGGCGCCGCGGTCGACGCGAGCGCGCAGAGTGTTGCCCTCGACAAGGACCTCGTCGATCCCGGGCAACTGCGCGAGCAGCGAACGAACCGTCCCGTCGGTGTCCGGATCGACCAGCTCGACCTGCACCGAGTCGCCACGCAGCCCGGCCTTCAGCTCCTCGGGGGTGCCTTCGGCAACGATCCGGCCGTGGTCGACGATCGCCAGCTGTCCCGCCAGCCGGTCGGCTTCCTCCAGGTAGTGCGTGGTCAGCAGCACGGTCAGGCCTTCCTGCCCGGACAGCCGCAGTACTTCGTTCCACAGATCGGCGCGAGCCTCCGGGTCGAGACCGGTGGTCGGCTCGTCCAGGAACAGCACCTTCGGCCGGTGGACCAGGCCGAGCGCGACGTCCAGCTTGCGCTGCATACCGCCGGAGTACGTCCGTACCGGGCGGTCGCCGTGGTCGGACAGCCCGAACCGCTCCAGCAGGTCACGGGCGCGCTGCACGGCGTCCTGGCGGGACAGGCCGAAGATGCGGCCGCTCAGCACCAGGTTCTCGAGCCCGGTCGCCATCGGATCGGAGCTGGACTTCTGCGGGACGTACCCGATCGCGTGCCGTACCTGGTCCGGCTCGCGGTTCACGTCGTACCCGGCGACCCGGGCGCTGCCGGAGTCCGCCCGGGACAGCGTGGTGAGGATCTTGACGGTGGTGGACTTCCCGGCGCCGTTGGGCCCGAGCAGGCCGAGGACGACGCCTTCCGGAACGTTGACGGTGAGACCGTCGAGCGCGCGGAGCGGGGGTTTCTTCCGGCCGGCCGGGTACGTCTTGACCAGGTCAGCCGCTTCGAGGGCATGCGTAGCCATCACGTGACTCCCTTGTAGGTGGGGAGCCGGTCCGGGCTGGCTATCCTGATGGTTGTGCCCTTGGGTGCCAGGTCTTCGGACCGACTCGAGGAACCGCGGCCCTTGACCCTGGTGTTGCCGCACCGTGGGTCGAGGGCCGTCTCTTATCTTGCTTCCGGTGGCATCGCCTTCATCCAGGCGAAGTCCTGCCCGAAGTACTTGACGGGATCCTTCAGTTGCTCGGCCGGGCTGATGCCGTCGTCCAGATAGTGCTTCCACGCCTGCCGCCAGAAGTGCGAGCCGCTCAGCTCGTCCGTGCGGATCTCGTCGACGAGCTGGTGGATGTACGACGACTCCGCGCGCAGCAGCGCCAGCCGGAACTCGGACTCGACCCAGAAGATCCGCGGGAAGTCCATCGAGGCCATGTGCTCGTGCGTCGCGATCGTCTGCTCGATGTCGGTGTCGATCGCCTCGAGTCGCTGCTCGAGCAGCTCCACGGCGCGTTCCGGCTGCAGACCGGGGAGGTACGACAGCCCGGCCTCCAACGGGTGGAACTCCCGCGTCGGCGTCCCCAGCAGCTCGGACAGCCAGTCGGTGAACTCGGCCTGGCCGGCGTCGGTGATCTGGTAGATCGTCCGCTCCGGCCGGTTGCCTTCCCGGACCGTCTCCCGCGCCTCGATGAAGCCGTGCTTCTCGAGCGACGCGACGATCGAGTACAGCGAGCCGTAGTTCACCTTGATGCTCTGGTCCTTGCCGCGGGCGCGGAGCATCGTCGAGATCTCGTACGGATGCATCGGCCGCTCGCTGAGGCTGCCGAGCACCGCGAACGCGAGCGGGTTCGCCACTCTCCGTCGCGCCATACCGGCCTCCTCGATCTCGATTACTCGAAATCGAGTATTAGCTCACGAGTATCCGATGTCAAGTAGTCAGCCAGGCGAACGCCCGCGCGCCCAGGCTGCGGATCCGGACCGCCGACAGCGCCCGGTACGCCGGCTCCTCGACGTACCTCGTCAGCAGCCAGGCGAGCCCGATCACGCCGATCATCGCGCCGGCGACCTGCAGCAGCCGGTCCGCGCCGAGCTCCATCAGGCGGTAGGCGATCAGGTATCCGACCACCTGGTTGAGCAGGTAGAGCCCGAAGGAGATCCGGGCCAGGAACTGGATCGGCCGCCGGAGCCGGGTGAACACCGTCCAGTCCGGGCCGCGGGCGGCCAGTGCGACGAGCACCAGCAGCGCCCCGATACCGAGGGACGACGGCAGGTCAGCGGTGTGTGCGTGCTGTGCGAAGACGGTCGCCACGAGCAGTGCGGCGAGGTGGACGACGCCGATCCGTCGCTGCGCCCACAGCCAGATCGCGATGCCGATGGCGAACAGTTGCAGGCGATGCAGGCCGAGACCGTTCCACGCCTGCTGCACCCAGAGCGGGCTGTGGCCGATGCGGTCGTTCCACTGCAGGACGACCGGCGCGATGATCATGATCCAGAGCAGTGTGGTGATCCGCTGCCCGAGGCCGCGCGGCCGGAGCAGTGCCGCGGCGGCGAACGCCATCAGCTGCAGCGGCAGCGTCCAGTACGAACCGTCGATGAGCTTGACGCCCGGGTCGAACGAGGCGGCCAGTGTGAGGTTGCTCCACAGGTCGCGCGGCGTCGGCAGGATCCAGTTCCGGGGCGCGAGCAGCACCACGACCAGATAGGTGAACACGACGGCGATCAAGTACGGCGGGAGCACGCGGCACGCCCGCCGCCACAGCCACCGGTACGTCGAGCCCTTCCGGATCGTCACGCAGACGAAGTACGCGCTGATCACCAGCAGGATGCTGGCGCCGACCTGGAACGGGTACGGCCCGAGCGGCCGGCCGAGCTCAGGGTGCAGGAACGGACCCATGTACGTCGTGTGGGTGAACATCACCGCCAGCACCGCCAGGACGCGCATCACGTCCCAGCTCAGCCGGCGTGCGGTCCTGCCCGGGGGGCGGTCCGGCGTCGTCACAACCACTCCATCTGTCCATCGCTGTTACCCCCCTGTGACCTTACGCAGAGCAGGGGGTGGCGATGCAAATCGGTCCGGTGATGCCTTCCTCACACCGGGCGGGTCAGAGCGGCTTGACCCAACGCGACCATTCCGGCTGCAGTGCGTAGCCGGCGGTCGCCCAGACACGGTGCGCCTGGGCGTTGTCGTCGAGCACCATCGCGTCCGCACGGGTGCCGCCGTACGACGTGAAACGGGCCTCGGCCCGGGCGACCAGTTCGCGGCCGATGCCCTGGCGACGATGGGTCGGCGCGACGGCCAGGCGGTACAGGTGGCAGCGCCAGCCGTCCCAGCCGACGATGACCGAGCCGACGACCGTCTCGCCGTCGGTCGCGAGGATCAGCGCCTCCGGGTCGCGGTCGATCAACCGGCGGACGGCGTCGGCGGAGTCCGGCGGGCGGTGTGAATCCTCGGCCGCGGTCGCCCAGAACGCCAGGACCGCGTCGACGTCGGCCGGCGTGGCGTTGCGATAGCCAACCATCAGCCGGCGGTTTGGAAGGTGCGGCGGTAATCCTGTGGTGGCACGCCCACCACCCTACGGAAGTGATGCCGCAGCAGGGCGGACGTCCCGAATCCTGATTCCGCGGCGATCTGCTCGATGCCCATCCGGGTCTGTTCGAGCAGCGTCCGGGCGCGCAGAACGCGCTGGGTGGTGACCCACTTGAGTGGCGTCGTACCGGTCTCGGCGACGAAGCGGCGCGCGAACGTGCGCTCGGACATCTGCGCGCGCCGGGCCAGTGCGGGCACGGTGTGGTCGACGGTCAGGTTGTCGACCATCCAGTCCAGGACCGGCTGCAGGCTCTCCCCGGACGACTCCGGCACCGGTACGTCGACGTACTGCCGCTGGCCGCCGTCGCGCTGCGGCGGGACCACCATCCGGCGGGCGATCCGGGTGGCGACCGCGCTGCCGAGCTCGCGGCGTACCAGGTGCAGCGCGGCGTCGATGCCGGCCGCGGTGCCGGCGCTGGTGATGATGTTGCCGTCGTCGACGAACAGCACGTCCGGGTCGAGCTTCGCGGCCGGGAACTGGTCGTGGAACTTGTCGATGTAGCGCCAGTGCGTGGTGCAGGCCCGGTCCTCGAGCAGTCCGGCCGCGCCGAGCACGAACGCGCCCGAGCAGACCGTCAGCAGGATCGCGCCCCGCGCGTCGGCCCGCCGCAGCGCGTCCAGGATCCGCTCGTCGTACGCGTGCCGCCAGGTGGTGGCCGGGATGCCGATCAGGTCGGCGTCCTCGAGCTCCTCCAGCCCGTACGGCGCGACGACCTGGGAGTGCGAGCTGGTCTCCATCGGGACGCCCGGCGTGGTCGAGCACACCTTGAAGTCGAACGGCGGCACTCCGTCGTCGGTGCGATCGATGCCGAAGACCTCGGCGAGCACCCCGAACTCGAACAGGGCGACGTCCTCCATCAGGACGACGGCGATCTTCTGCAGCATCCAGCCAGTATGGCAGTAATTTGTTGGACTATGTCAATAGTGCCACTAGTGGCAGGATCTAAATGGTAGAATGATTACTGCCATGACCGGATACATCGTTCTCGTAGTACTCGTGCTGGCCGTGATCGCGGCTCTGGAGTTCAGCAACAGGCGCCACTCGACCGGTCCGGCCGCCGGACCGCAGGGCACCTGGGTCGCTGACGACCGTGACCTGGCCCGGACCAAGCTCGACCTGCTCGCGCTCGGCGCGACGGTCAAGCCCTTCAACCACAAGCCTGCTTCGACCAGCGGGACCGTGCACACCATCCGCACCGCCCGCCTGCACCACGGCCGTCACGCGGCCTGAACGCGCCACCTGGGGGCGGTCCCGTTGGTGACCGCCCGCAGCGCCCCCTCGACGGGGCCATAGCGGAAGCTGCTGAGCCAGACATGGCTCAGCAGCACCTGCAGGACGAAGATGCCGACCGCGAAGCCGACTGTCTCCAGAGGAGACACCTGACCTGCAAGGCCGAAGCCGACGCCGGTGAAGATCAGCATGGTGGCCACGGACTGGCCCAGGTAGTTCGACAGCGCCATGCGCCCGGCCGGAGCCAGGAGTTCACGGACGTCCTCCCCCCGGTCGGAGTGCATGAACCGGAGCAGGGTCGCGACATACGCGGCTGTCAGGAACGGTGCGGTGAGCACGCTGATCAGTACGGTGCCGGTGTCGCCGTTGCCGCCGACGGAGGCGTAGTACACACCGCCCGAGATACCGATGGTGAAGCCGACCAGCTGCATCAGCCGGAGCACAGCCTCGTTGCCGGAGAGGTTCTGCAGCATCCGGCGCCGGCCGACCACCATGCCGATCAGGAACGCGGCCAGTGTGGTCGGGCCTTGAACGGTCAGCAGCGACAGGCCGTACGTCGGGAGCGCGCGGACGTGCTCGCCGATGACGTCACTGAACGAGCCCGTCAGGTTCGCAGTGGTCTCCTGTGCGGCCGCTAAAGCTGTGGTGGGGTCGATGAACTGGGTGCTGTCGACGAAGAGTGCGGCGATCGCCAGGGTGAGGAACAGATACGCGTAGATGACTGCCGCGACCAGGAGCGCCGTACGGTCCTTCACCCGGCGCATGCCGAGCAGGACCAGGCCGATGATCGCGTAGACGCTCAGGATGTCGCCAGTGATCAGGAAGACGCCGTGCAGGACGCCGAGTACGAACAGACCGCCGAGCCGGCGCAGCATCCGCGGCTTGAACGCGGCCCCCGCTCGCTGCGCCGCCTCCATCTGCAACTGGAAGCTGTACCCGAACAGGAACGAGAAGAGCAGGTAGAACTTCATGTCCACGAACGCCGACGACAGCCAGTGGACCGAGTGGTCGAGCCACGAGTCGTACGCCGGGTCCTTCGCCAGATGGATCGGGAACCCGGAGGCGGCGAAGGTGATGTTCACGACCAAGATGCCCAGGAGGGCGAAACCACGCAGCGCGTCGATGTCCTGAATGCGCGTCCGATCGAGTACCTGGCTCATGCACCCAGCACATCAGGGAGAACCCTGGCTACGCAGTCACGCTGAATCCTCCTCGAGGGTGGAGCTAGCTCTACCCACAAGCCACCTCACTGAGCGCGGCGCTGCTGAACCTTCTGAACCGCCTGCTTGATCTTCTGCTGATTCTCGGGCTTGCTGAGCTCCCGCTGGGACACCTGCATCAGCTTGGCCACCACAGCACCCTTGAGCATTGTCTTGACGAACCCCATCAGGGCCTCCCAACTCGGTTGCCACCGAAACTACCGGCTCCCACAACCGTCCTCCATGGGTGATCCGCCGGAACTGTCCCTGGCGTCAGGCACACTAGGAGAATGCCTGAGTTGCCGGAGGTCGAGTCGCTGGCCGTGTTCCTGCGGGAGCGAGCGGTCGGGCATGCCTTCGTGCGGGCCGACATCACGGCGATCAGCGCGCTGAAGACCTACGACCCGCCGATCTCGGCGATGGTGGGGCTGCTGATCGACGACGTGCAGCGGCACGGGAAGTTCCTGGACATCTCCGCGCAGGGCGTGCACCTGGTGATCCACCTGGCGCGGGCCGGGTGGCTGCGCTGGAAAGAGGAGCAGAACACCGGGCTCGTGCGCCCCGGCAAGGGGCCGATCGCGCTCCGGACCGTGCTGGACGACGGCTCCGGGTTCGACCTGACCGAGGCCGGCACCCAGAAGAAGCTCGCGGTGTATGTCGTGCGCGACGTCGCCGAGGTCCCGGGCATCGCCCGGCTCGGCCCCGACCCGTTCACGCTCTCGCTGGATGACTTCGGCGAGATCCTCAAGCGCGCGGGTAGGGTGCAGCTGAAGGGCGTCCTGCGGAACCAGTCCGTCATCGCCGGGATCGGCAACGCCTACTCGGACGAGATCCTGCATGTCGCGAAGATGAGCCCGTTCAAACCCGCGTCGAACCTGTCCGACGACGAGCTCAAGGTGCTGTACGACGCGATGCGCGAAACCCTCCAGGACGCCGTCGACCGCTCCGCGGGCCTCGCCGTGCAGGACCTGAAGTCGGAGAAGAAGTCCGGGCTGCGCGTGCACGGCCGCAAGGGCGAGAAGTGCCCGGTCTGCGGCGACATCGTCCGCGAGGTCAGCTTCGCCGACTCCTCCCTGCAGTACTGCGCGACCTGCCAGACCGGTGGCAAACCGCTGGCCGACCGAAGGCTGTCGAAGCTGCTCAAGTAGGTTCCCGGCCATGCGGAAGATCTACGTGGCAGCGCACGTCTACATGATTCTGGGGCTGATCAGCGGGCTGTACTACCGCGAGCTCACCAAGCTGAACGACTTCACCGGCGACACCCAGCTCAGCGTCGTCCACACGCACATCCTGGCGTTGGGCATGCTGTTCTTCCTGGTCGTGCTTGCGCTGGAGAAGCTGTTCACCCTGACCGCGGGCAAGCTGTTCGCCGCGTTCTTCTGGGTCTACAACGCCGGCCTCGCGCTGACCGTCGGGATGATGCTCCTCCGCGGCACGCTGACCGTGCTGGGCCACCAGACCGGTGCCGCGCTGGACGGCATCTCCGGCCTGGGCCACATCACCATCACCCTCGGCCTGATTTTCTTCTTCGTGAACCTCGGCAAGTGCCTGCCTGCCAAGGAGAAGGCCGACGCGGTCGAGGTCAGCTAGCACCGCCCGCGGCCGGCGTACTCGGATGGGCTGAGACAGGAAACGGTAGGCGGGGACAGGGTATTACCTGTCTCAGGACGCCGTTTCTTGTCTCAGGTCCAGCATCCGAGGATCGGGCGCAGCGCGGGTCAACCCAGGGCGACGAGGTACGGCGACGACGCCGAGCGGCGGCCCGCGTCCAGGCGAACCAGGAGCTCGTGTGTACCCGCCGGACCCGCGACCCGCGTCACCCAGCTGACCGACCGGCCCGGATCGAGCCCGTCGAACGTCCACGCCTGGTCGGTCGCCGACCAGCCCGCCGGCAGCGGCAGCTCGACCTCACCGCACGCCGGCGTCCGGCCGAAGTTCGTCACCACGACGGTGAGCTCGTCACGGCCCGGGTGGATCGAGGCCAGCACCGTGCCGACCGGCGCCACGAGCACCCGCCGTACGCCGGCCGGCACCGGCAGCGCGACGACGCGTCGCTCCGGCATCGGGAACGGGCCGATCGTGGTCCTGGTCAGCTGGTGACCGGTCACGCCGTACCGTCGGCCGGCCAGCCGGATCTGATGCCGGCTGTCCGGTTCGGCCAGGCCGATGAACCGGACGGCGACATCGGTGGCGCGGCGGGCGACGAGGTGCGCCGGCGTACCGGTCGGGGTCAGGTCCCAGACGCCGTCAGCGTTCGCGGTGACGGTGTCCGGCGGGACGATCCGCAGCTTGCCCTGCAACGCGACGCGGACGACCGGCGGCTCACCGGCCTCCGGCAGGCGGACAACCAGGTCGTCGCCGTCGCGCCGCCAGGTCAGCGCCTTGCCGCTGTGGTCCTCGACAACGTGCCGCGGAGTGGTGGCCAGGCCCGGGAGGCGCACCTCGTGATCGGGCGGGCGGCACGCGATCCGGAGCAGCAGCAGCTCACGGCTCCGCAGGATCGCCTCTCCCCAGGGTTGCGGCTCGAACTCCCCCGGGATGCCCTGAATCAGTTCCACCGCGGCCTCCCTTTGAGCCACGGTTCCGAAATCCGCTGCCCGGTGTCAACGCTTTATCCGGACTGCGGCTACCGCCTTCCGGATCCGGCCACTGGTCGGGCCCCGCCGGTCTGACATGCTGGGGCGCATGTTCCGGAACCAGGAGATTCCTTCGGTCGTGGTGGCTGAGCTCGACGACGACCTGCTCGCGGAGGCGTTCGTACTCGACGTACGGGAGCCGGACGAGTGGGACCGCGGCCACATCGAGGGCGCCACGCACATCCCGCTCGGCGAGCTGCAGCAGCGCGTCGGCGAGGTGCCGCTGGACCAGAAGGTGCTCTGCGTGTGTGCGGTCGGCGGCCGGTCCGGCATGGCCACCCAGTTCCTGAACCAGCTCGGCCGCGAGGCGATCAACCTCGACGGCGGCATGCACGCCTGGCAGGTCTCCGGTCGCCCGGTGGCCACCAGTTGACACATTGAGAAGAAAACCTTCCACACGGTGACTGCAGGCGTTACTTTGTCACCGGTCGGTTGACCGGCGTACACCTGCGGCTCACGAGGCGGTCGGGTGCGCGGCGTCGGATGACCGCGTCCGTCCACCGTGGGGAGGCTCCTGTGTCGCTCATCCGTCCCTTGACCACAGCGATCGGCGTAGGTGGCCTGCTCGCCGGGGTGCTCGTCAGCCCGGCGCTCGGCAAGACCGCGGCCGCGGGCATCCCGGACGCCGCGATCGCCGAGAACGGCGTCCTGACGTCACGCGTCGACAGCCCGGTCGCGCCCGGCGTCAACTACACGTCGTTCGAGCGGCTCGACCCGAAGGGCTGGCAGCGCGGCGACATCCTCGACACCGACCTGGACCAGCACGGCGTGACCGTCGACCTGGTCAACTCCGGCAAGGTGTCGGGCGGGCAGCCGCTCAGTCAGCAGCTGGCGAGCAAAGGCGCGATCGCGGGTGTCAACGGCGACTTCTTCGACATCAACGACACGACAGCGCCGCTGGGCGTCGGGGTCGAGTCCGGCAAGCTGCTGAACGCTCCCGCCGCCGGCCACAACGACACCGCGGTGATCGGCAAGGACGGCCTCGGCAAGGTCGCCCAGCTGTTCCTGCAGGGCACAGCGACCGACGGCGCCACCACGCTCGAGCTGACCAACCTCAATTCGCCGACCGTCACCACCGGCGGTATCGGCCTCTACACCCCGGAGTGGGGCGACGCGGCCCGGACCAGGACCGTGGACGGCCTGTCCACCGTCCGCGAGGTGATCCTTCGCGACGGTGTGGTCGTCTCCACCGCCACCACTCCGGCCACCACTGGGTTGGCAGCCGGCGAGCAGGCGCTGATCGGTCGCGAGGCCGGCGCCGACGCACTCGCCGCCTTCGCGGTCGGGGACAAGGTCACCGTCGCGTACGGCCTGCGCCCGGACGCCGGTGAGGTCGCGGCCGCCGTCAGCGGCAACTACCAGCTCGCGAAGGACGGTCAGGTCCCGGACACCGTGCCGGACGCCGACCTCGCGCCGCGGACCGCGATCGGGTTCGACGCCGACGGCAGCCGGATGATCCTGCTCACCGTCGACGGCCGGGCCACCGGTTCGCGAGGCCTGTCGCTGAAGGAGATGGGTCAGCTCATGATCAGCCTCGGCGCCGACGACGCGCTCAACCTGGACGGCGGCGGCTCCTCGACGATGCTGGCCAGGACGCCGGGTGCGGCCGCGCCGGAGGTCGTCAACGACCCGTCCGACGGCGGCGAGCGGCTCGTCCCGAACGGGCTCGGCCTGGTTCCGGTCAAGGGCTCCGGCCGCCTCAAGGGCTTCCGCGTCGAGGCCGTCGGTACGGCGGCGGCAGGCCCCGACACCGACATCTCTCGCAGCTCCCGCGTGCTCACCGGGCTGAGCCGTGTCCTGAGCGCCACCGGCCACGACGAGACCTACGCGCCCGCGACCGGTACGCCGTTCTGGTACGCCGGGAGCAATGTCCGCGTGGACCAGCACGGCGTGGTCACCGGCCGGCGCGCCGGCGACGTGATCGTCACCGCCGCCCGCGGCGCGGCCAACGGAAGGTTCCCGATGACAGTGCTCGGTACGCCGACCCGCCTGGCGCCCTCGACCCGGCAGGTCTCGCTCGCCGACTCCGCCGCCAAGGGCTTCTTCGAGGTCGACGGGTACGACGCCGACGGGTTCTCCACCTGGGTCGAGCCGCGCGACGTCAAGCTCAGCTACGACCCGGCGCTCGTGAAGATTGTTGCGAAGGGCAATGGCTTCGAGGTCAACGCGCTCGGCGACGAGGCCGTCTCGGCCGTGGTGACCGCGACCGTCGGCTCGCTCAGCACCCAGCTCAGCGTCACGGCCGGTCTGACTGCCACCGTGGTCGACGAACTCGACGACGTCACCAAGTGGGCGGCCAACGCCGTACCGGCCGGCAAGGCGACCGCATCGCTGTCGGCGGCGGAAGGACACGACGGCGGGCAAGCGGTCGCGCTCGACTACTCGCTGACGGGCAGCACCGCCACCCGCGCGGCGTACCTCTCGCAGAACCCGCAGCAGACGCTGCCGGGTCAGCCGCAGAAGCTCGGCGCCTGGGTGTACGGCGACGGCAAGGGCGCGTGGTTGCGGGCCAACGCCTACGACGCGGCCGGCGGTACGGCGCAGACGCTCAACCTGGCCGCCACGGTCGACTGGACCGGCTGGAAGTACGTCGAGGCCGACATCCCGCCCGGGCTGACGATGCCGCTGCGGTTCTGGCGCATCTACGTGGTCGAGACCTCGCCGACCCGGCAGTACTCGGGCCGGATCGTCGTCGACGACCTGACCCTCCGCAGCGCGCCGCCGGTCACGATGGACCCGCCCGCGAAGGTGATCGACCCGATGGTCGTCACCGACGGGACCGTGACGACGGCCGGCCGCTGGCGGTTCGCGGTGATGTCGGACGCGCAGTTCACCTCCGACGACCCGAACTCGGACTACGTGAAGCAGGCCCGCCGGACGATCCGCGAGGCGCTCGCGCAGCAGCCCGACTTCCTGGTGATCAACGGCGACTTCGTCGACCGTGCGTTCGGCCCGGACATCGCACTGGCCAAGCAGATCATCGACGAGGAAGTGGCCGGCAAGGTGCCGCTGCACTACGTGCCCGGCAACCACGAGACCTACGGCCCGGGTGACCTGTCCGAGTGGAAGAAGGTCTTCGGCAACGCGACCAGCACGTTCGACCACAAGGGCACCCGGTTCGTGCTGCGGGACTCGTCGCTCGGATCGCTGCGGGCCGGCGGGTTCGACCAGATCCTCGACCTGCGCAAGCAGCTCGACTCCGCCGCTTCCGACCGGTCGATCAGGAACGTGGTGGTGATGGCGCACCACCCGATCGACGACCCGTCGCCGACGCAGAACTCGCAGCTCGGTGACCGCAAGGAAGCGGCAATGATCGTGAAGTGGCTGGCCGACTTCCGGGCCTCGACCGGCAAGGGTGCGGCGTACATGGCGGCGCACGCGGGCACGTTCGCCGCGACCCGGACGGACGGCGTCCTGCTCCCGCTGACCGGCAACTCCGGCAAGAGCCCGGCTGCGGCACCGGACGCGGGTGGCTTCACCGGCTGGGCGCTGGTCGGCATCGCAGCCAACCCGTCGGCCCAGCCGTGGTTCCAGGTCGAGCTGCGAGCCCATGTCGACTCGCTCGAGCTGACTGCTCCTGAGAGCCTCAAGCGCGGTCAGTCGGCGCCCGCTTCCGCCACGGTCGTTCAGGAAGGTCGTCGAGTGCCGGTGTCCTTCCCTGTGTCGGCAGACTGGTGGGGCTCGTCGACACTGCACGTCGGCCCTGCCAAGACCGCTCCGTTCTGGGCAGTCGCTTCGTACGACCCGTCGACGGGCCAACTCACTGCGCTGCGCCCCGGCACGGCCCAGCTGGGTGTCACGGTCAACGAGGTCTCCAAGAGCGCGACCCTGCAGGTCGGTTGGTAGCGTCGCGGCGTGACTGACGTGGTGGTGCCGCAGCGACTGCGGAGCGGGGACCGGGTTGCTGTGGTGGCTCCGTCGGGCCGAGTGGACGCGGCCCGGCTCGATGCCGGCTTGGTCCATCTCAGGTCCTGGGGGCTCGAGGTGGACGTGATGCCGTCGGTACTGGCCGGGCACGAGCGGTTTGCGTACCTAGCGGCCGACGACAAGGCCCGGGCGCTCGACCTGCGCAACGCCTGGCTGGACCCGCGGTACGCTGCGGTGTTCTGTGCGCGTGGCGGGTACGGCGTGCAGCGGATGATCGAGTACGTCGACCTGGACGAGCTGGCCGCCGCACCGAAGTGGTTCGTCGGGTTCAGCGACATCACCGCGCTGCACGAGCCGCTGAACGCACGTGGTCTCGTGACTCTCCACGGTCCGATGGCTGCTGCTGTCGAGCAACTGGACACGGCTTTGGGACTCGAGCGGCTGCGGGCATTGCTGTTCGAGCTGGAGACCGTCACCGACCTGCTCGCCCCGGTCGGAGCGCGCACCGTGGTCGCGGGTGTTGCCGAGGGACCGCTGCGCGGCGGCAACTTGGCGATGCTGGCGTCCAGTGTCGGTACGCCGACGTACGCGCCCCCGGCTGGTGTCGTCGTACTCGAGGATGTCGACGAAGCCGGCTACCGGGTCGACAGGCTGCTCACGCAGCTGCTGCGCGCCGGGTGGTTCGACCAAGTGACCGGTGTGGTCGTGGGCGACTTCACCGGCACGCAGGATCCCGTCGAGGTAATTGCCGAGCGGCTCGAACCGCTCGGCGTACCGATGGTGGCGGGCGCGGCGATCGGGCACGAGGCGCTGAATCTCGCCGTACCGCTGGGGCTTCCGGTGCGGCTGGACGCGACCGCCGGTGTTCTCACCCCAGGTGGTCCCGCAGGAAGCTGAAGGCCTGCGGGTACGCGTCCAGGCGGTTCGTGAGCTTGGCCAGGCCGTGTCCCTCGTCCGGGTAGACCAGCAGCTGGCACGGGACGCCGCGCTTCGTCAGAGCGTCGGTGATCTGCTCTGCCTCCGACAACGGGACGCGGGGATCGTTCGCGCCGTGGATCACGAACAGCGGCGCCCGGATGTCGTCGACGCGACTGAGCGGACTCGCCTCCTGCAGGAACTCTCGGTCCGTCGCCAAGTAGCCGTACTCGCGCTCCCGCATCGACCGCCGGTAGTCCGACGTGTTCTCCAGGAACGTCACCAGCGAAGCGATCCCGACGACGTCCACGCCGGCCGCCCACAGATCCGGCTGGAACGCGACACCGGCCAGCACCATGTAGCCGCCGTACGAACCGCCCCAGAGCGCCGCACGCTTCGGGTCGGCGTCGATCGTCGGCAGCCAGGCGTTGATCGCAGCCAGGTCCTTCACCGAGTCCAGCCGCAACAGACGGTCGTCCAGCGAGTACCAGCGCTTGCCGTAACCGGCCGAGCCGCGCACGTTCGGTACGACGACGGTGTGTCCTTCGCCGGCCAGCGCCGAGATGATCGGGCTCCAGATCCGCATCGCGGCACCTTCCGGGCCGCCGTGCACGTGGACCACCGTGGACCCGAGGTTCTCGCCGGTCGGCCGGAACACGAACACCGGCACCTGCTCGCCGTCGAAGGACGGAACCCGCAGGCTCTCCGGATGCGGCAGCTCGACCGGCACCTCCACCGGACGGAGTGCGGTCAGCTCACCGCCCGGGACGAACCGGTACACGGTCGGCGGAATCACCGGGGAGTTGTAGGTGATCGCCGCGAACGTGCCGTCCGGCGACCAGATCGGGTCCGGCGTGGCCATCGTCAGGGCCGCACAGCCGCCCGCCGGCAGGTCGAGCGCCGCGAGCGCTGCGCCGTCGTCCAGCTGGTGCAGCTTGAGCCCGACTTCGCCATCCTCCAGTACGCCGACCAGCAGGTGCTCGCCGTTCGGTGAGGGCCACCCGGCGAGGTCACGGGCGTCGTCCACCAGCAGATCGCTCCACGCCGCGTCGCTCACGTCGTACCGGCGGATCGCCATCCGGTCGCGGTCGGCGTTGCTCGACACCAAGAACGCGGACGAGTCCGGCAGCCATGCGACCGGGCCCTGGTCGTTGTGCGCGTCCTCCGCGGTGAGCTCGACGACTGATCGGCTCGAGGTGTCGACCAAGAGCAGCTGCATCGAGTTCGCGGGGCTGCTCGCCTTCGACAGCACGACCCACTTGTCGTCCGGCGACGGGTCGACGCCCATCACCCAGCCGCCGCCGTCGTACAGGACGGTCTCGCGGCCACTGGTGAGGTCGCGCGCGACGAGGTCGAAGTCCACGCCGTTGCGACGGTTCGTGGTGTAGAGCACGCGGTCGGGCCGGGCCGCGACCAGGCGGTGGATGTACTCGCTGTCGTGCACCAGCGGGGTCAGTGCGGGCAGACCGGGTTCGTCGAGGTCGAGCAGGGACAGCTGACCGCGCTCGTCGCCGCCCGCGTCGTGTTCGACGACGACGCGGCTGCTGCCGGGCACGAACCGGGCGCCGCGGCACGTGTCGTCAAGATCGGTCAGCGCACGCCAGGTGCCGTCGGGAGCGACCTCGTTGACCTGGCGGGTGCCGGTGCCGTCGTACAGCACCAGCATCCGGCCCTCGTCGTCGATGTCGAGAGCCATGGACGTGGGCAGCGAGAAGAGCGTCGTCAGCAACACGCCTTCATCCTCACACGACAAGGGGTGTCCGACAGGTCCACTGCCGAACACCCCGCTGGTCATCGGTCGCCGTGCCAGGAGTGCCAGAGTGCGGCGTACGCGCCCTGGGCGTCGACCAGTTCGTCGTGGCCGCCGAGCTCGACGATCTTGCCGTCCTCGACGACGGCGATCACGTCGGCATCGTGCGCGGTGTGCAGCCGGTGTGCGATCGCCACCACGGTCCGGCCCTCCAGCACGGTCGCCAGCGACCGCTCCAGGTGCCGGGCCGCCCGCGGGTCCATCAACGAGGTCGCCTCGTCCAGGACCAGGGTATGCGGGTCGGCGAGAACCAGTCGGGCCAGTGCGACCTGCTGCGCCTGGGCCGGCGTCAGCGAGACCCCACCGGAGCCCACTTCGGTGTCCAGCCCGTCGTCGAACCCGGCGACCCAGCCGTCCGCGTCCACCGACCGCAGCGCCGCCCACAGGTCCGCGTCGGACGCGTCCTGCCGGGCGAGCCGCAGGTTGTCGCGCACGCTGCCCACGAACACGTGGTGCTCCTGGTTGACCAGGGCAACATGACTACGGACCTGCTCGGCAGACATCCGGTCGAGCGCCGCACCGCCCAAGGTGATGTCACCGACGCGCGGCGAGTAGATGCCGGCCAGCAACCGGCCCAGCGTCGACTTGCCCGCACCGGACGGCCCGACGAGCGCCACCCGGGCGCCCGGCTCGACCGTCAACGTGACACCGTGCAGGACGTCGCGGCCCTCCAGGTACCCGAAGCGGACGTCGTCGGCCAGCACGGTCCGCCCGTCCGGCTCGGCCTCGCTTGCCGCCGCGGCGGTCTCGACCTCACGGACGCCGACCAGCCGCGCCAGCGACACCTGCGCGACCTGGAGCTCGTCGTACCAGCGGATCATCATGTTGACCGGCTCGACGAGCATCTGGATGTACAGCGCACCTGTGGTCAGTGCACCGACGGTCAGCCAGCCCTGGATCGCGAAACCGCCGCCGATGACGAGCACGGCCGCCAGCGCGACCGTGTGGGTCATGTTGATCACCGGGAACAGGATCATCCGCAGGTACAGCGTGTACCGCTCCCAGGCGACCCACTGACCGATCCGGGTGTCACCCAGCTCGATCCGGCGGCCACCGAGCCGGTGCGACTCGACGGTGCGGCCCGCGTCGACCGTCTCGGCCAGCGCCGAGGCGACCGCGGCGTACCCGGCCGCCTCCGACCGGTACGCCTTCGGGGCGCGCTTGAAGTACCAACGGCCGCCGATGATCAAGATCGGCGCCGCGATCACCACCGCCACGGCCAGCGCGGGCGCCGTCACGATCAGCGCGCCGATCAGCAGGGACGCCCAGATGATCGCGATCGTCAGCTGCGGTACGGCGTCGCGCATCGCGTGCGACAGCCGGTCGATGTCCGTGGTGATCCGGGACAGCAGGTCACCGGTGCCGGCGCGCTCGAGCACACCGGGCGGCAAGCCGACCGCGCGGATCAGGAAGTCCTCGCGCAGGTCCGCGAGCATCTCCTCGCCGAGCACCGCGCCGCGCAGCCGGGTCAGCCGCACGAACACCGTCTGCACCGCCAGTGCGAGGACGAAGCCGATCACGACGTACGGCAGGTTGACGTCGGTGTGGCCCTCGGACAGCTTCTGCACGACGTTGCCGAGCAGCCACGGCCCGACCATGCCGCTCAGCGCTGCCACCGCGTTGACCAGCGTCAGCCACAGGAACTGACGCCGGTGCCGGCGGAACAGTGTCTTGATGTAGGCACGCACCGTCGCGCCGCTGGCCACTGGGAGGCGCACTACCTCCTGTGGGGCTGCGGGGTCGTACTCCGGGCTCCTGCGCGAGCGGAGCGAGCGCAGCAATCGGTACCTCACGCTGACTCCTCGAACGTTGGCTCTTCTTCACGGGTCACAACGGCCCTGTACCGCGCGTTGGTGTGCAGGAGCTCGTGGTGCGTGCCGACCGCGTCGACGCGGCCCTCCGGCACGAACACGACCCGCTCCGCCCGGTCCAGCATCAAAGGACTGGACGTGAACACCACCGTGGTCCGGCCGGCACGCAGCAGCTGCAGACCGTCCGCGATCCGCGCCTCGGTGTGCGCGTCGACCGCACTGGTCGGCTCGTCGAGCACCAGCACCTGCGGGTCGACGTACAGCGAACGCGCCAGCGCCACCCGCTGCCGCTGACCGCCGGACAGGGACCTGCCGCGCTCGGTCAGCACGGCCTTCATGGCGTCGGACTCACCAGCAGGCAGCGTCTGCCGCAGCACGTCGAGGATGTCCTCGCACTGCGCTGCGTCCAGGGCTGTCTCGGGTGAGACCGCACCACTCGCCGGCACGTCGAACAACTCCCGCACCGTCCCCGACAACAGCACCGGGTCCTTGTCCTGCACCAGGACGACGGTGCGCGCGGACTCGAGCGGGAGGTCGTCCAGTGCGACACCGTCGAGCAGGACGGAGGCCTCGTCGGTGGCGGACGGGCTGTGGCCACCCAGCCGGTCGGCCAGCAGACCACCGGCGTCCGGGTTGCCGCAGACGACCGCAGTGAAGCTTCCGGCCGGGACGTTCAGCCCGGTGACCGGGTCGAGCAGGTCGCCCTCCGGCAGCTGGGCCGCGGACGTCCCCTTGGTCTCGTCGGTCCGCTGCAGCGACAGCACGCGCGCGGCCCGGCGCGCCGACACCTTCGAGAAGATGAACGCGCTCGCCGTCTCCTCGAACGTGTGCAGCGGAACCAGCATGAACGTGATGAACCCGTACGTCGTGACCAGCTCGCCGACCGAGATCCGGCCCTGGGTAACCAGCCGGACGCCCATCCAGACGACGACCACCAGGAACAGACCGAACAGCAGCACCTGCAGGGCCGCGATCAGCGACCACATCCGGGCACTGCGCACCGCGCTGCTCCGGTACTGCTGCGACGCCTCGCGGTAGCGCTGCAGGAACAGCTGCTCACCACCGATGCCGCGCAGCACGCGAAGACCGGCGACGGTGTCGGCGGCGAGCTCGGTGGCCCGGCCGCCCTTGGCCCGCTGCTCGTCCGCGCGGCGCTCCGCGGGACCCATCAGCGGCACGATCGAGAACGCGAGCACCGGTACGGCGATCGCGACGACGAGGCCGAGCTGCGGTTCGTACAGCAGCAGACCGATGACGACCGCGAAGCAGGTCAGCAGCGCGGCCACGAAGCGGCCCAGGACCTCGACGAACCAGCCGATCTTCTCGACGTCGCCGCTGCTCACGGCGACCACCTCGCCGGCCGCGATCCGGCGGGTCAGCAACGAGCCCAGCTCCGCGGCCTTGCGGAACAGCAGTTGCTGCAGGCGCGACGCGGTGCTGATCCAGTTCGTCACCACGGCCTTGTGGAAGAACGAGTCGGCGCCGGCCTTGGCCGCGCCGAAGGCCAGCAGCAGCGCGCCGGCCAGGATCAGCTTGGGCCAGGACAGGTCGATCGCCGCCTGCACGGCGAGACCGACGGCGACCGGAGCGGCGGCGATACCGCCGAAGTAGACCAGTCCCCAGAACACTGCGAGGACTTGCCCCCGCAGTTGCTGGTGCTCCAGCCAGATGATGAGTCGGAGGCCGGATCGGGTGTCCGGCACACCCGGATCGGCGAACGGAATGAGGCGCAAGGACATGACGTCTCACAAAGAGGCATAGAAGGATTGGAAGAAGGCACCTGACCAGGCGAATGGAACAAGCGTAGGCGGCCCCGCCGACAGTCCGTCAAACCGTTTTCGTGGACGGTCGGGAACCGTTTCCAGGCCAGGTAGTACAGTCTTCAACGGATGGAGGGAGCCGGGTGGAGGAGCTGACCCGCGGTCGGCGGCTGCTGGTGCTCGCGATCTGTTGCTCGAGCCTGTTCATCGTCGGGCTGGACTCGACAATCGTGAACCTGGCGCTTCCGGCGATCCGGTCCGAGTTCGACGCCCCGGTCGCCAAGCTGCAGTGGACGATCGACGCCTACACGCTGGTGCTGGCCTGTCTGCTGATGGTCTCCGGGTCGACCGCGGACCGCGTCGGGCGGCGGCGGACCTTCCAGGCCGGGCTGGTGCTCTTCGGGATCGGGTCGTTGCTGTGCGGAGTCGCGACGAGCATCGACCTGCTGATCGCGTTCCGGGTGCTCCAGGCCGTCGGCGGGTCGATGCTGAACCCGGTGGCGATGTCGATCATCACCAACACGTTCACCAACCCGCGTGAGCGCGCCCAGGCGATCGGGGTCTGGGGTGGAGTCGTCGGGCTGAGCATGGCGGTCGGCCCGGTCGTCGGCGGTTCGCTCGTGGATGCGGCCGGGTGGCGGTTCATCTTCTGGATCAACGTGCCGGTCGCCGTCGCCGCCTTCGTCATGACGGCGCTGTTCGTACCGGAGTCGCGGGCCGCCGTACCGCGGCGGATCGATCCGGTCGGGCAGGTGCTCGTCGTCCTGCTGCTGGGCAGCCTGACGTACGGAATCATCGAAGGTCGGTCGGCCGGGTGGGGGTCGCCGCTCATCGTCGGGTGCTTCGTGGTGTGCGTCGTCTCGCTGGCGTCCCTCGTGTACTACGAGCGTCGCCGGGAGGAGCCGCTGCTGGACCCGCGATTCTTCCGCAGCGCGCCGTTCTCCGGGGCCACACTGATCGCGGTGTGCGGGTTCTCGGCGCTGTCCGGGTTCCTGTTCCTCAACTCGCTCTATCTGCAGTCTGTGCGCGGGTTCAGCGCACTGCATGCCGGTCTGCTGACCCTGCCGATGGCTGCGATGACTGTCGTGTTCGCGCCGGTGTCCGGGTGGCTGGTCGGTCACCGCGGCCCACGGGTACCGCTGGTCGTCGCGGGCACCATGCTGACTGTGGCGGGTCTCCTGCTGTCCCACTTGACCACTACTACTTCCACAGCATGGTTGCTGGTCAGCTATCTGGTCTTCGGGCTCGGCTTCGGGATGCTGAATGCACCTATTACCAATGCGGCGGTCTCCGGGATGCCACGTTCCCAGGCCGGCGTCGCTGCAGCGATCGCGTCGACCAGTCGCCAGGTGGGTGCCTCGCTCGGTGTTGCCGTCGCGGGCACTGTCCTCACGGCGCGTCTGGCCGGCTCTTTCGAGTCCGGGTTCGTCGACGCGGCCAAGCTGTGCTGGTACATCATCGCGGGCTGCGGTGCGCTGGTACTGGTGCTCGGTCTGATCACCACGACCCGCTGGGCCCGCCGTACGGCAGAGGACCTCGTCAGGGCTGGATGATCTCGGCCCGGACCAGTGCCTTGAGCCGGCCGCGGAGGATCTTCTGGCGGCGCTCCTCGTCCGGGAACAGGTCCAAGTAGGCAGGGCCTTTGGCAGCGAGCAGGTCGTCGTCGAGGCGGCGTACCGTGCCTGCCGGCGCTCGGTGGGTCATGGCGGCCTGCACAGCTTCACTGTCGATCCCGGTGAGCAGTTCGGTGAGCTGCTCCTCCGTGGTGATGTCGAGGCGGTGCAGGATGCCCAGGATCCAGGCGTAGTGCGTGGTCTTCGCGTGCGGCGCATCGGGATAGCGACGGGTCAGGTACGTCGTCAGCGTGGCCGTGGTGAGGTCGAGCGGCGCCTTGTCCTCCGCGGTCGCCGCCAGCTCGCGGTACAGGCGGTCGATCTCGGTGAACTCGTTGTCGGCCAGCTCCATCAGCGCGGCCGCCAGCAGGAACCGCCGGTCGAACTCGGGCTTGCGGTCCGGCGGGATGTCCAGCTTGTACCGGATGTCGTGCTCGAACTCGGCCCACGCGTGCTGGACCGCCGTACGGACCTGGATCTCCATCACGAGGTTCTTCAGTACGGCGTACTCCGGGAGCTCGCGGCGGTGCTCGTTCAACCGGACCAGGTAGTGCTTGCTGGCGTACCCGAAGACGCCCTGCGCCCGGGTGTGCGCGCCCATGTCGGTGTGCTCGACGATCTCGAACTCTTCCTCGATCACCTCGCACACCCGGTCCACCGCCTCGACCAGGAACGTGATCACCCGGGCCGCGACCAGGTCGGTGATCTGGTTCAGCGGGTCGTCGTACTTCGGCCTGGCGGGATCGTCCGGGTGCGGCTTGGACGCCTTCGCGAGGAACGACTCCGGGTCCTTCGCGCGAGCCGTCGCGCTCAGGTAGTTGATGCCTTCCTCTTCGCCGATCAGCTCGTTGATCAGCGCCTCGAGCTTGCGTGCGCCGCCGACGTACTGCTGGTGCACCCGCTCGTACAACGCCCCTGCCTGCGGAGCCCACTCCACCATGGCGGAACCATAGTGGTCTTCGGGTCGCTCACGGTGTCTATCGATTTCTAGTTATTTCACTAGAAAGCCGTAGAGAGCACTCGCGACACGCTCTGGCCGTCGATCGGTCAATCTACGGAAAACGCTAGACGCGCTCATACAGTGAAAGCATGGATCCGATCCGGAATCCCTATGCGCCCGGCGCCGGTCAGCGGCCGCCTGAGCTGGCCGGACGCGACACCGAGGTGCGGCAGTTCGAGGTAGTGCTCGAACGGGTCGCGGCAGGCAGACCGGAGCGGAGCCTGGTGCTCAGCGGACTCCGGGGCGTAGGCAAGACGGTCCTGCTCAACACACTGCGCTCACAGGCCATCAAGCGAGCGTGGGGTACCGGCAAGATCGAGGCCCGGCCGGACCAGAGCATCCGGCTGCCGATCGCGCAGGCGCTGCACACCGCGATGCGGGAGCTGGGCCACCGGCACCGCGACGACAGGAAGGTCGACCAGTTCAGCGCCGTACTGAAGGCGTTCGCGCTGCGCACCGCGGTCAACGACCGGAAAGGCATCCGCTGGCATCCGCCGGTCGACGTCGCCGCGGCAAAAGGCCGAGCCGACTCCGGTGACCTGGAGATGGACCTGATCGAGCTCTTCACCGACGCCGCGGACCTGGCCGGTGACCTGACCGTCGGGGTCGGGCTGTTCATCGACGAGATGCAGGACATCAGCACCGACGACCTGTCCGCGCTGTGCGCCGCCTGTCACGAGATCTCGCAGCAGAGCGCCCCGCTGGTCGTCGTCGGCGCCGGGCTGCCGCACCTGCCCGCCGTACTGTCGGCCAGCAAGTCGTACTCCGAGCGGCTGTTCCGCTACATCCGCGTGGACCGGCTGGCGCGTGAAGCGTGCGACCGGGCGCTGATGGTGCCGGCCGAGAGCGAAGGCGTGCAGTACGACGAGGAGGCCCTGGACGAGCTGTACGCGCAGACCGACGGCTACCCGTACTTCGTGCAGGCGTTCGCGCACTCGACCTGGGACCACGCGCCGACCTCACCCATCACCATCAAGGACGTCGCCGTCGCCGCCCCCGAAGCATCCGCCGAGCTGACCGTCGGCTTCTTCGGCTCCCGCTACGAACGCGCCACACCCGCGGAACGCGAGTACATGCGCGCCATGGCCGAACTGGGCATCGGCGTCGACGACGGCTCCGTCCCCACCGCCGAGGTCGCCAGCACTCTCAACCGCAAACCCCAATCCCTCTCCCCCGCCCGCGACGGCCTGATCAAAAAAGGCCTCGTCTTCTCCGCCGAACGCGGCACCGTAGCCTTCACCGTCCCCCACTTCGGCAAGTTCCTCCGCACCCGCACAGCCTGACAACTGGCGGAGGGGTGAGCGGGGAGGTGTGAGTGGTGAAGGTGGAGCAGGGAAGTGTGAGGGCCGGCGCCCGCGTGTTCGCGCTGCCGCGCGGCGTGACTGCAAGCGGATACCGGGCCGCGCATGACCGTCGCCGGCGAACCGACCGCCCTCAACCCACCCCCGAGGTGGCGCCTGCACACACCTTCGGTTCTCACCGGGTGCTGCGCCTGCGGCCAACTGCGAGCAGGCCGTCCGTGGGAGCCGCTCCTCCTCTTCCGGCTCATCTGACCGCGGCTTAACACAGCCGGGCTTTCGTGCTTTGGCAGGTATCGGTAGGGTCACTTGTCATGACCACCCGGCGGAGCGGCCAGCGGGCCGACGTGTCCAGGCGTCGGGGTGGGCGGCACAGTCGGCGGAAGTCGTACAAGGGGCAGTGGCTTGTGGTGACGGCGTTGGCGGTGCTGGGGACTGTGGTGGTGGCGCATCCGGATGTGGCGCATCGGAACAGTCTTGCGGCGCAGGCGGTGGCGGGGGTTGACGCTGTCGCCGAGGAGGTGCCGGTGGCTGCTACGCCCAAGCCGACTCCGATCGCCACGCCGACGCAGAAGTTCACCACGCCGTTGCGGCCGGCACCGACGCTGACGCGCAAGCCGAAGAACGCGAAGCCGAACGTGCTGGTCTCGAGCGGGAAGCTTGCGGTGGTGCCGGGGTCCGACAAGGCGACCGGGGTGCGCGACAAGCTGACGTACCGGGTCGAAATCGAGCAAGGGGTGTCGGTGAACGGCGCCGCGGTGGCGGCGGCGATCCACAAGACGCTGACGGATCCGCGCGGCTGGCAGGCGCTGCATCCGGTGAGTTTCGAGCGGACGGACCGCGTCGACGCCGACCTCCGGATCATCCTCGCGACGCCGACCTTGACGGACAAGCTCTGTCTGCCGCTCGACACCGGCGGTGAGGTGTCCTGCCGCGTCGAGGACCGGGTGGTGCTCAACGCCAAGCGGTGGATCTACGCGATCCCGGCGTACAACGGCAACGTCGAGATGTACCGCAGCTACCTGGTCAACCACGAGGTCGGTCACGCGCTCGGCCACGGGCACTCCACCTGCACCACCCCGAAGACCCCCGCGCCGGTGATGATGCAGCAGACCAAGGGTCTGGCCGGCTGCCTACCGAACGCCTGGCCGACCATCAAGGCCACCTGAGAGACTGGGCGCGACGGAGGGAGCACCGATGTCGTCACAGGACTTCCCGACGTACGGCCGGGGCGATGAGCCCGAGAAGCAGCAGGCAGCTGGTGAGGAGCATCACTACGCTCCGCCCGCGCCGTACGGCGGCGGCACGTACGCCGGGCCGCCTGCCCCGCCGGAGCAGTTCCAGTACGCGCAGCCGCAGCCGTACGGGACCCAGCCGCAACCGCAGGGCAACCCGGCGTACCACCAGCCCCCGGCCTACCGCCCCGGCGCACCCTACGGCGCCGAAGCGAGCCCGCAGCCGCATGAGCTCCCGACGTACGGCCGGGACGAGCCGTCGCGGGATCCGCGTGCCGCTCGGGTCGTAGGCCTGGCGACGTTCATCGCCGCGATCTACGGTCTGCTCGTCGTGTCCGTCCAGCGCGTCGCGCTGCGGGAGATCTCCCAGGCGCCCGGCTCGCCGCTCAACCACCCGTTGCGGACCGACGTGCTCGACGCGATCGGCCAGCTGCTGCTCCTGGTCGTCGGCACCGGCGCGCTGGTGATGTGGATCCGGGACGTGCTGGCCCGCCGCAAGGCCGGTCGTCGGCCCGAGCCGGCCGAGCTCGCGGGGCTGCTGCTGGTCGCGGTGTCGGTGGTGCTGATCCTGGTCTGGCTGCTCATGGTGCTGTCCACGGGGCTGGGCAGCAGCGACGACGCGCTGCACCGGCTGCCCACGGCGTACGGCTGGGGTGGGGTCGGCCTGCTGCTTCTCGCCCTCGGCCTGTTCCTCGGGTACCGCGAGCTGAAGCCAGACGTAGCGAACCCCGTCGTCAAAGGCGCTCCGGCCAAGGCGCCCTGGGAGTGAGCGCACCGATCGTCCTCGTGCCCGGCCTGGGCCTCGGCCCAGAGTCGTACGCGCGGACCGCCGAGCATCTCGTCACGCCGTACCACGTGGTGACGCTGCCCGGGTACGGCGAACCGGCGGGCGCTCGGGAGGACCTGCATCCGCGGGCGCTCGCGGTGGCGCTGGCCGAGAAGATCCGCGAGCGGTCGGTGCTGGTCGGCCACTCGGCGAGCTGTCAGGTCGTCGTCGAGACGGCGGTGCGCTACCCCGAGCTGGTGCACGCGCTCGTGCTCGTGGCCCCGACGGGTGATGCCCGGATGTCGAGCTGGGTCGACCGCGCCGTCCGGCTGGTCGGGTCCGCCATCCCGGATGTGCCGAAGCTGGTCCGGATCAGCCCGCAGTACGCGCGCACGACGCTGCCGTCGATCGCCCGCGCCGGGGAGGCGTCGCGGATCCACGACCTGGCCGCGGTGATGCCGCACGTCCGGGCGCCGGTGGTCCTGGTCCGCGGCAAGCACGACCTGATGTGTACGAAGGAGTGGCTCGAGCAGCTCGCCGAGCTCAGTCACGGTGAGGCGCGGACGCTGGAGACCGGTGCGCACATGCCGGTCGTCACGAACGGCCCCGAGGTGGCGGCGCTCATAGAACGGGCGGCCGCGCTGCCGGAAAGTAGCTGACGCGTTAAACTTGCACCACCAACCTATGCGGGAGCTCGCACCGAGGATGCGCGGGCTGAGAGGGCGACAGCTGGGTCGCCGACCGCCTGAACCTGACCGGGTAATGCCGGCGTAGGGAGTGGGGTCACTCATGACCGATACAGCTGTTCGTCCGTCGAGCTCCACCGAGGCTCCGCTCGTTCTCACCACCGATGCGCCGCGCACGCTCGGCTTCTTCGACCAGTTCACGCTCTGGGGCAACTTCGGCATCTCGCTGTTCGGGCCGGTGACCGGTGCGCTGGTCGCGGCGTACACCGGCTCGCTGTGGCAGGGCCTGCTCGCGGTCGTCGTCGGCTGTGGCATCGGTGCGCTGGTGCTCGGCGGTGCGGCCGTGTTCGGTTCGCAGACCGGTGCGCCGGCGATGGCGTGCCTGCGTGGTCTGTTCGGCCGCCGCGGCTCGATGGCGCCGACCGTGCTGAACATCGCGCAGAACGTCGGCTGGGCGACGATGGAGATCATCGTGATCTCGCAGGCCGCGGTCGCGGTGACGAGTGAGCGCTGGCGCTGGCTGTTCGTCGTCCTCGCCGGGGTGATCGCGACCGCGATGGCGGTGCGTCCGCTGGGCAGCGTGAAGATCCTGCGCAAGTTCATGGTCTGGCTGGTGCTGATCGCGTCGGTGTACCTGTTCGTGCAGGTGCTGAGCAAGCCGACGCACGCCCTGCCGCAGGACAGCGTGTTCGGCTTCTGGCCGGCGGTCGACCTCGCCGCGGCCGGTGTCGTGTCGTTCGCCCCGCTGGCCGCGGACTACACGCGGCACTCGCGCACCAACAAGGCGGCGTTCGCCGGCTCCTCGCTCGGCTACGGCCTGGCCGCCATCGCGTACTACGCGCTCGGCGTGGTCGCCGTTGCGACGCTGGGGACGAACAGCGACGACGTCATCACCGCACTGGTCACGCTGCCGGCCGGCGCGATCGCTCTGCTCGTGCTGCTGGTGGACGAGGTCGACGAGGCGTACGCGAACGTCTACTCGACCACGATGGCCGCGCACAACCTGATCGGCCACATCGACCGGCGGTGGATCTCGGTCGTGATCGGCGTGATCGCCACCGGAATCGCGCTGTTCATCGACCTCGGCAGCTACACGCAGTTCCTGTACCTGATCGGCTCGGTCTTCGTTCCGCTGTTCGCGGTCGCGATCGCCGACTTCTTCGTGGTCAGCAAGATGAAGTGGGACGTGTCCGGTACGGCGAAGTTCCGCTGGCAGCCGACCGTCGCGTGGCTGATCGGCTTCGTCGCGTACCAGTTGGTGAACCCCGGCACCGTCGCGGGCTGGTCGCCGTTCTGGACCAAGCTTCAGCAGGCCCTCTTCAACGACCAGCCTGTGCCCAGCTGGCTCGGCGCGACGTACACGTCGATCATCGTCTCGATGGTGGCTGCGGTACTGCTCGGCCGGATCGGTCGGCGGCAGGCTGCCTGAGCAGCACCAGCGCGACCGCCGGGAACACCAGCACGGACAGCAGTCCGGCGCAGACCAGAGCGGCGGCGGTGACCGGGCTCATCAGCCCGGTCGCCACGCCGATCTGCGTCGCCGTCACGATGAACGGCAGCGACGTCGCCTGCAGCAGCGCCGCCGCAGCCGTCGCCCGGGGGCCGAGTGTCCGCACTGCGAGGTACGCCGGTGCGCCGCGGACGACGAGCAACGCGAGCAGGAACAACGGCACCCGGACGAGCGCGGCCGGGTCCTCGAGCAGGCCGCGCAGATCGAGCCGGAGTCCACTCGTCACGAAGAACACCGGGATCAGGAACCCGTAGCCCAACGCCTCCAGCTTGATCCGGAAGCGTGGATGCGAGGCGGCGTCCCGGTCGACCAGTCCGACCACCGCTCCGGCCAGGAACGCCCCGAGGATCGTCTCCAGCCCGAACTGCTCCGCCAAGGCGACGAAGGCGACCAGCAGCACCACAGCGGCCCGGACCCTGATCTCCGCTGTGGTGTCCTGCAGCCGCAGCAGGACCCCGCCGAGTCGCTGCGACCGTCCGGCGGTGGCGACCACGAGACCCGTGACGACCACCAGCAGAGCGAACAGCGCGACCATGACGAGCCGCTCGCCCGCGCTGCCTCCTTCGGTCGAGAAGACGAGTGACAGCACCAGTACGGCAGCGAAGTCGGCGACGGATGCGGCCGCGATGGTGAACTGCCCGACGCTGCCCTCAGCCTTGCCCGCGTCCTTGAGCACTGGCACGACCAGACCCAAGGACGTCGCTGACAACGTGACAGCGAGCAGGAGCGCGCTGTTCACCCAGCCGGCCGCAGAGAACCCGAAGCCGGCCAGCCCGCCCAGCAGCAACGTCACCAGATAGCCCAGGACCGCCAGCCGCAGCACCTGTCCGCGCAGCCGGTGTACGTCGATCTCGAGGCCGGCCAGGAACAACAGGAAGCCCAGCCCGAGCAGCGAGACGATCTGCAGCGGCAGGTCGACGTCGATCAGGCCGAGTCCGTGCGGACCGAGCACGATCCCGGCGACGATCTCGAGGACGACCGCCGGGACCCGGAGTCGCGGTGCGAGGCCGAGCAGCAGCGGTGCGAGCAGCGCGATCAGGACGACCGCGAACAGGTTGGTGAACTCCACGTCCGGCATACCGCTTCAGTGCCGTCGACGCGGCCGGACGTTACGCGGTCAACCGCGCGGGAAGGAGCGGAAGGCGTCGAGCAGCCGGTCGCGGGTCTCCTCGGGCAGGTTCTCGGGCTCGACTCGCCCGACCTCGGCCGCAGTGCGCCGGATCTGCTCGACGTAGATCTCGCAGCCGTCGCAGAGCGCCAGATGCTCGACGAACCGCTGCTCGGTCTCCGGGGCCAACGCACCGTCGAGATAGGCGGTGACGAGCTCGACCAGCTCGGCGCATGTCATGCGTCAGCTCCCGTGAAGTAGTGGTCCAGCCGGCCGCGAACGGCTGCCCTGGCGCGGTGCAGCAGGACCCGTTGATTGGCCATGGAGATCTCCAGCAACGCACACACGTCCTCGGCGGCGTGTCCGTCGATGTCTCGTAACGTCAGCACGACCTGCTGCCGGATCGGCAGGCCCTCGATCGCCGCGGCCACGGTGGACCGGACCTCGTGGGCCAGGACCTCGCTCTCAGTGGTCGGCCAGCGGTCCGGGAACGTGCGCCAGCCGCCCGGATACTGGTCGTCGGCGCCCCGGAAACGCTGCGGGTCGACCGTCGGCTCGCTGTCCGGCGCAAGGCTCGTCCAGGGGACGGTCCGCTGCTCGCGGGTGGCCCGCTTGCGGGCGATGTTCACCAGGATCCGGTACACCCACGTCCGCAGCGACGACCGGCTCTCGAAGCGGTCGATCCCCTCGAACACCGCCAGCCAGGTGTCCTGCACGACCTCCTCGGCACTGGCCGACGTGGACACGAACGACCGGGCCAGTCGCAGCATCGAGCCGGACCAGCCGTTCAGCAGGCACGCGAACGTCTCCTCGTCCCCGGTCCGCAGCCCGGCGACGAGGACGTCGTCCGTCGGCAGCACCACCCCCACAAGCCGACGGTACAGCAGCACCCCGGACGTCAGCGGTACTCCGGGTTCTCGAAGTCGAAGCGGCAGCCGGCGTCCCACTCGGAGCGCTGGTTGCCGTGCGCCGGTACGCCGCCGGCGTCCTTCAGCATCCGCGCGAGGTGCAGCAGGTTCCAGGTCATGAAGGTCGTGTTCCGGTTGGTGAAGTCGTTGTCGGGCCCACCCGAACCCTCGTCCAGGTACGACGGTCCCGGGCCGGCCTCGCCGATCCACCCGGCGTCGGCCTGCGGCGGGATCGTGTACCCGAGGTGCTGCAGCGAATACAGCACGTTCATCGCGCAGTGCTTCACGCCGTCCTCGTTGCCGGTGATCAGGCAGCCGCCGACGCGCCCGTAGTACGCGTACTGCCCGTGCTCGTTCAGGATCGACGAGTTGCCGTACAGGCGTTCGATCACCTGCTTGGTGACCGAACTGTTGTCGCCCAGCCAGATCGGTCCGGCGATCACCAGGATGTTGGCCGCCATCACCTGCTGCTGGATCGCCGGCCAGGCGTCGGTGGCCCAGCCGTGCTCGGTCATGTCCGGCCACACCCCGGTGGCGATGTCGTGGTCGATCGCGCGGATCACGTCGACCCGGACACCCTGTTTCTCCAGGATCTTCCGGCTGACGTCGATCAAGCCCTCGGTGTGGCTGACGGCCGGCGACCGCTTCAGCGTGCAGTTCAGGAACAGGGCGCGGAGGTCGTCGTACTCGGTCATCGTCGCTCCTCAGAGAAGTTCGGCATCCTGCTCGACGCAGAGCAGAACCGGGCCGGTGGCGGTGAACAGTTCGGTCATCGCGTCGTCCAGGTCCTGACGACGGGTGACCCGCAGGCCGGTCGCGCCGCACAGGTCGGCGTACGCGGCCCAGTCGGGGTTGTGCAGCGAGGTGTGCCAGACCGGGTAGTCGGCGGCGAGCTGCTCCTTGCTGATCTTGCCGAGCGAGTGGTTGTCGAGCAGCACGTGCTTGATCGGGATGCCGTACTTGACCGCGGTCGTGAGCTCGGCGGCGTACTGCGCGAAGCCGCCGTCGCCGGTCACCGCGACGATCGGCCGGCTTGGAGCCGCCGCCCACGCGCCGAGTGCGGCGGGATAGCCGAAGCCGATCGATCCGAGGTAGCCGGACATCAGCACCGGTTGGCCTTTCGACTCCAGGTACCGGCCGAGCGAGTACGCATGGTTGCCGACGTCAACGGTCACGACGGCGTCCGCGGGCAGATGCTTCGAGAGCGCGTCGAACACGGCTGCCGCCGACACGCCGCGGCCTCGGTCGTCGTTCACGCGCCGCTGTTTCTCCGCGCGCCAGATCGCCCAGCGCTCGGCCACGTCCGGCCGCTGGTCCTCGGCCTTGACCTCGCCGAGCATGCCGGTGAGCGCGGACAGTGCGAGCCGCGCGTCGCCGAGCACGTCCACGGCGACCGCGTCGAAGCGTCCGATCGCGGTGTGGTCGTCGTCGATCTGGACGATCGGCTTGTACGCCGCGATGCCGGTGTGGTTCGAGAACGAGGCGCCGGCCACGACGAGCAGGTCCGACTCGTTCATCAGCCAGCTCGCGACCGGCGTACCGCTGCGGCCGAGCACCCCGGCGCCGAGCGGATGCGTGTCCGGCAACAGTCCCTTGGCCTTGAAAGTGGTCAGCACGGGCATGTTCAGGCGCTCGGCCAGCTCGCGGACCTCGGTCTCGGCTCCACGGGCGCCGTGGCCCACGATCATCACCGGCCGCCGTGCGTCGCGGATCAGTGCCGCCGCGCGGACCAGCGTGTCCTCGTCCGGCCGGATCCGGCGGCCGGAGAGCCGCCCGCTGGGGTTCTTGGCCGCCGCGTCGGACGGTTGAACCTGTACCTCGTCAGGCAGCACGAGGTGCGCGACGCCGCGGCCGTCGATGGCGTGCTTGACCGCCAGCGCGGCCAGCTCGGCGTGATCGCTGCCGGCCTGGACCGCCGTACTCGAGACGGCGACGTCCTTGAAGACCGCGGTCAGATCGAGGTCCTGGAACGCGCCGCGGCCGAGCCACTTCGACGGCACCTGTCCGGAGACGGCCAGGACGGGCGAGCCGTCGAGCTTGGCGTCGTACAGTCCGGTGAGCAGGTTGGTCGATCCCGGACCGGCGATCGCGAAGCAGACCGCGGGACGGCCCGTGAGCTTGCCGTAGGCGCCAGCCGCGAACGAGGCCGCGCCCTCGTGCCGGATACCGATGTAGGTGAGTTCACCGCGGTCCTCGGCCCGCCGCATCGCCTCGGCGAAGCCGAGATTGGAGTGCCCCACCATCCCGAACACATGGCTGATGCCGTGGGCAACCAATGTCTCCACGAGGACGTCGGCCACGGTCCGGACCGCTTCCTGCCGGTCCGGCAACTGCACATAGACCCCGTCCGCCCGCTCGTCCACCGGATACGACGGGACGCTGTCGGAGAACCCCTCCGGGGGCCGGCCGCTGATCGGGTCGTAGTCGTACCCGTGCCACGGACACCGCAGCAGCCCCTTCTCGATCGACCCTTCCCCGAGCGGACCCCCTTGGTGCGGGCACTTGTTCTCCAGCGCGCCGAGCCGCGCCCCGCAGCGGGCCAGCGCGATGCTCCGGCCGTCGACCACCACACTGCGCACGCGCCCGTCCGCCGGTACGTCGACCTCGTCCACCCGATGCCAGTCCATGTAACGTCTCCCACCCTTCGCGGCACCAATCGATCAGGTGATCAGTGCCGACACACGGCCTGGGCGTTACAGAGGAGACCGCAGCCATGGACGAACGTTCGCTCGCCGTAACCCGTCGATCCCTGCACGGCGTCGCCGAGCTCGTCCTCGCCGGGCCGCAGCACGGCCGGGGAGGCGGCATCCGGCTGCGCGTCGTCCCTGGTGGGTTCGGCACCACCGACGGCGACTTCCGGGTCGAGGGCGACGCGCTCGTCGCGCCGGCGGGTACGGTCCGGCTGACCGGCACGTACGCCGAACTCGCTGCCGCCGTGGGCCTCGAGGCGAGGCCGCTCGACGAGGTGTACTCCGGCGGCCCGATGATCGCCCCGCACGAGCACCTCGAGATCGACCCGGCCGCGGCCCGGTTGCTCGCGGAGGCCTTCGCCCGCGGTGACGCGGCGCTGCGGGCGTTCGCGCCGGGCGAGACACCCGTCCTGTGGCCCGAGCACTTCGACGTCGGGATCACCGTCGACGAGGTCAACTACGGCGTCTCGCCCGGCGACGACCACCTGCCCGAGCCGTACGCGTACATCGGGCCCTGGACGCCGCGGACCGGTGCTTTCTGGAACGCGCCGTTCGGCGCCACCCGAACGTTGGCCGAACTGTCCGACGTACTGGAATTCTTCACCGCCGGCAGATCTCTGCTGGACAACTGACCCACCGGGACCGGAATACTTGCCGCATGCTGAATTCCGCACTGCGTAGCCGGGCCGAATACGCCGAGCTCGGCGCCGACGGACTGGCCGCGCGGACAACGCCCGAGCGGGACGCCGCCATCGTCGCGGCGGTCGAGGAGCTGCTGGTCGGTCGGGAGTCGGTGCTCGACCTGTGCTGCGGGTACGGCCGGGTCGCGCTGCCGCTGCGCCGCGCGGGCAAGGTGGTGCGGGCGCTGGACATCTCGCCGAACCTGCTCGAGGCCGGCCGGGCCGCGGCCGCCGAGGAGGAGCTCGCGATCGACTGGGCGATCGGCTCGATGACCGACCTGCCGTACAAGTGGGACTCGTTCGACGCGGTGATCTGCCTGTGGACGGCGTTCCACGAGTTGTTCGCCGAAGACGAGCAGATCTCCACCATCTGCGAGATCTCCCGGGTGCTGAAGCCGGGCGGGATCGCGATCATCGAGGGCCCGTCCTGGGGCCCGGCGACCGCGGCCGAGATCGCCAACGGGATGCGGCAGGGACCCGAGCACCGGATCGTCACCACCGAGCACGACGACGACCGCAGCAGCGTGCACTTCATCCACGACGAGATCAGCTACGGCCGGCTCTGTGCGGCCGCCGGAATCGACGACTACAAGGTCTACAAACGCGACTGGGGCGGCCGGCGCCGGCTCATCCTGGAGATCCACCAACCGGCAACTTCCTGACAGGTCAGGAGGAGCAGATCCCCACTCCACATTGGGGATCTGCTCCTTTGAATTTCGAGTGTAAAACCATTCCGGGCTATTCAGGAAAACTCAGCTTTTTGCTTCGAGATTCAGCAAGAATCGCTTAGCCTCGAGGCCCCCGGCGTACCCGGTGAGCGCGCCGTTCGCGCCGATCACCCGATGGCAGGGCAGCACGACGCACACCGGGTTGGCGCCCAGCGCGGTCCCGACCGCGCGCGCCGCCTTCGGCCGGGCGATGTCGCCGGCCACCGCGCCGTACGTCGTGGTCCGCCCGTAGCTCGTGTGCGTCGGCAGGTCCTCGAGCACCAGCCGCTGGAACGGTGACGCCAGGACCAGATCGACGTCCAAGTCGAACGCCCTGCGCTGCCCGGCGAGGTATTCGTCGAGTTGCCGCCGTACGTCGTCCAGCGGGCCCGGCTGGCGGAGTACCCGCGGGGACACCGCCCGGGCGAGCCGGTCGGTCATCGTCTCCTCGTCGTCGAACGAGCTGGCGACCACCCGCCCGTGCGAGATCGCGAGCAGCATCATGCCGATCGGGGTGTCGTGCAGTGTGTAGGCCACGTCGGCGTCCGGCAGGACGGGCGGCCTGAGGCCGGGGGTGCTGAGCCGGGTCAGCCGGCTCTCGAGATCAGTCATGGTGTACTCCGAGTTTCGTGCGCAGGGTCGCCAGCGCGTCGCTGACGAGCCGGCGCGACGCGGCGGGCGTGGTGTCCAGAGCGGCGGCCACGCCGTGGTGGTCCAGGTCGCCGACGTATTTGAGCGTGATCGCGAAGCGTTGCCGCTCCGGGAGGTCGTTGACCGCCCGCCACAGGTCGGGGTCCGGCCAGTCCGCGGTCTCGGGCCCGTCGACCGCGACCGGCGGCGCCTCGTCCAGCGGGCGCTGCGGTTTCCGCGCCCGGTGCACGTCGGTCGCGCACCGGGCGGTGATGGTCAGCAGCCAGCTGCGCAGGTTCTTCGCCGACGTCAGCGCCGGGTACGCCGCGTACGCCTTCTCCCAGGCGCGCTGCGCGACGTCGTCGCCGTCGTCCGGACCCGCCAGCGCTCGGGCCAGCCTGGCCACGTCCTGCCAGTGCGCGTCGATCAACGCCTGGAACGGGGGTAACCGCAGAGCCATCACGTAAGTAGAACGCATCGGGGTCGCGGCGTGTGAGTCCGGATCACGAGATTGTCTAGTTACTTGGTGGACATTGATGCGAAGATAGCTGACATGACGACGACACACCTCACCCGCCGTCGCGTCATCGACCTGCTGCGGACGGCGAGCGCCACCTGTCGGTGACCCGTTCACTCGCTGCTGCTCGCATGAGGCCTGTCTGATCACGCCTCACTTCACCTGTGGTCCCTGCCCCGTTCCGAGGGAGAGACATGTCTGTACCTGCCTTGAACCGTCCTGCCCTGTCCGTCGTCCCGGACCGATCCGTGGAGCGAACGGTGGACGCCGACGTCTACCGCTCCGTGTTCCGTCGCCACGCCGCCGGCGTCGTGGTAATCACCGCGGACGCCGGGCACGGCCCGGTCGGCTTCACCGCGACCTCGCTGGTCTCGATCAGCCTGCTGCCGCCGCTCGTCTCGTTCGCGATCGCCACCAGCGCGTCCAGCTGGCCGGCCGTGAGCACGGCGAGCAGCGTGGTGATCAACTTCCTGTCCGCCGACCAGCACGCGATCGCCGGCCGGTTCGCCACCAGCGGCATCGACCGGTTCGACGAACCGACCCGCTGGTCACGGCTGCCCACCGGCGAACCCGTCCTCGACGACGCCCCGAGCTTCCTGCGGGCGCAGATCGCGCACCGCTTCGCCGTCGGCGACCACTACCTGGTCGTCGCCCGCCTCGCCACCCATACCGAACGCCGTGAGCACGAGTCGCTGCTCTACCACGACGGCCGCTACGCGAAAGCACACCATGTCTAGAAAACGCCTCCTCCCCGCCCTCGCCCTGCTCGCCCTCGTCGCCGGCTGCGGCGCGAACGCAGCCGCCGACGACTCCGCGAAGCTCTCGCTCGACGCACCACTGCCGACCGCGGTCCCGGACGGCGCCAAGATCGTCGTCGGCGATCCCGCCACCGAGGTCGCGCTGAAGCTCTCCGGCCAGTACGACAAGGTCGCGAAGTACGTCCAGTTCGCGAACCTGAGCGGCGGTCCCCAGACCACAGAGGCGTTCCGGGCGCACGCCCTGGACCTCGGCTCGGTCGCCGAGATTCCCCCGATCCACGCGACCTGGACCGGTCTGCACGTGAAGATCGTCGCCTCCAAGTTCCGCCAGGACCCGCTGCACCACCCGATCTACAAGCTCGGCGTCGCTCCCGGGGTGTCGGTGAAGACCCCCGGTGACCTACGCGGCAAGAAGATCGCGTACAGCCCTGGGCAGGCGCAGGGCGCGCTGATCCTGAAGGTCCTGCAGAAGGCGGGACTGACCAAGGACGACGTCAAGCTGGTCGAACTGCCGAGCACCGGCGACGTCTACGCCCAGGCGCTCGCCGGCAAGCAGGTCGACGTCGCCCCGATCGGCGGCGTCCAGATCAAGCGGTACCTGGCGAAGTACGGCAAGGACGGCGCGAGCACGATCGACCACGGCCTGCGCGACGACGCCGGCCACCTCTACGGTCCGGTCGAGTCGCTCGAGGACCCGGCGAAGGCCGCCGCGATCCGCGCGTACGTCGCTGCCTGGGGTGTCGCCCAGGAATGGATCGACAAGCACCCCAAGGAGTGGATCGAGGGCTACTACGTCAAGAACCAAGGCCTGAGCGCCGCCGACGGGCAGTGGCTGGTCGACAACGCCGGTCACCCGGACATCCCGGCGGACTGGAGCGACGCGATCCAGCGTCAGCAGGAAACGATCGAGTTGCTCGCCCACGAGACCGGCAACAAGGTGATCGAGGCCAAGGACCTGTACGACCTGCGGTTCCAGACCGTCGCCGCGGACGCGATCAAGGCAGGCGCCAAATGAGCGCCACCACCCTGCCCGGGCTGCGTCCGCGCGCCGCGACCAGCCCCGTCGTACGGCGCCGCCGGCTCGGACCGGGCACGCCGATCCGGTTCGGGTCCGCGATCGGGCCGGTGCTGCTGCTGGTGATCTGGAGCATCGGATCCGCCACCGGTTGGATCGACCAACGAGTACTGTCCGCGCCGTGGACCGTGGTGACCACGGCCGGCCACCTGATCGCCGACGGCCGCCTGCAGTCGAACCTGTGGACGTCCGCGCAGCGTGCGCTCGTCGGCCTGGCGCTCGGCATCCTGCTCGGCGTTGTCCTCGCGCTGATCTCCGGCCTGTCCCGGCTCGGTGAGGCGGTCCTCGACGGCCCGATCCAGATCAAGCGCGCAATCCCGTCGCTGGCGCTGCTGCCGCTGCTGATCCTCTGGCTGGGCATCGGCGAGTCGATGAAGATCGTCACCATCCTGCTCGGGGTGTTCGTGCCGATCTACATCCACACCCACAACGGGCTGCGCACGATCGACAGCCGGTACGTCGAGCTCGCGCAGACCGTCGGGTTGTCGCAGTGGGAGTTCGTCCGGCGCGTCGTCCTGCCGGGCGCGCTGCCCGGCTTCCTGCTCGGGCTGCGGTTCGCCGTCACCGGCGCCTGGCTGTCGCTGGTCGTCGTCGAGCAGATCAACTCCACCAGCGGCATCGGCTACATGATGGAACTGGCCCGCACGTACGGGCAGACCGACATCATCATCGTCGGCCTGGTCGTGTACGGCGTCCTCGGTCTGCTGTCCGACGCGGTCGTCCGCCTGGTTCAGAGGAGGGCGCTGTCATGGCGACGAACGTTGGCCTCCTGACCGTCCAGGTCCGCGACCTGATCCGCCGGTACGACGACCGCGCCGTCCTGGACGGGCTGGACCTGGACATCGCGCCCGGCGAATTCGTCGCGCTGCTGGGGAAGAGCGGATCCGGGAAGAGCACGCTGCTGCGGGCCCTCGCCGGCCTGGACCACGACGTCGAGGGAACCGGTGAGCTGGCCGTCCCGGCGAACGTCTCGGTGGTGTTCCAGGACTCCAGGCTGTTGCCGTGGGCAAGGGTGCTGGACAATGTCGTGCTCGGGTTGGGCGCTGCGGACGACCGCGGCCGCGAGAGCCTGGCGGAGGTCGGGCTCGCGGGGCGCGAGAAGGCCTGGCCGAACGAGCTGTCCGGCGGCGAGCAGCAGCGGGTCGCGTTGGCGCGGTCGCTCGTGCGAGAGCCGGAGCTGTTGCTCGCGGACGAGCCCTTCGGGGCGCTGGACGCGCTGACCCGGCTGAAGATGCACGCGCTGCTGCGGAAGCTGTGCGCGGCGCACCAACCCGCCGTACTGCTGGTGACGCACGACGTCGACGAGGCGATCGTGCTGGCCGACCGGGTGATCGTGCTCGACGCCGGCCGGATCGTCGCCGAGGAAACCATCACGCTGGCGGCGCCCCGGAGCGCGGCCGATCCAGGATTCGCCGCGGTCCGGTCGCGGCTTCTCGACGCCTTGGGAGTTTCGGTATGAGCAGGCCCAGTAGACAACTGCACCTGAACGCGTTCCTGATGAGCACCGGTCACCACGAGGCGTCCTGGCGGCTGCCGGAGAGCGACCCGTACGCGAACACGTCCGTGGCGCACTACCAGGCGCTGGCGCAGCTGGCCGAGCGCGGCAAGTTCGACTCGATCTTCTTCGCGGACTCGCCGGTGCTGTTCGGCGACGTCGGGCGGCGCCCGGCCGGCTCGCTGGAGCCGACCGTGCTGCTGACCGCGATCGCGGCGGTCACGTCGCGGATCGGGCTGATCGCCACCGCGTCCACCACGTACAACGAGCCGTTCAACCTGGCCCGGCGGTTCGCCAGCGTCGACCACGTGAGCGGCGGCCGCGCGGGCTGGAACGTCGTCACCACAGCCGGGCCGGAGGCGGCGCGCAACTTCAACCTGGCCGACCAGCCGGCGCACGCGGAGCGGTACGAGCGCGCTGCCGAGTTCCTCGAGGTCGCGTACAAGCTCTGGGACTCGTGGCAGGACGACGCGGCGATCGCGGACAAGCCGTCCGGTGTGTGGGCGCTGAACGAGCGCGTGGTGCCGATCGACCACGTCGGGCGGCACTTCCAGGTCCGGGGGCCGCTGAACCTGCCGCGCTCGCCGCAGGGGCACCCGCTGATCGTCCAGGCCGGGTCGTCGGAGGACGGCAAGGGCCTGGCGGCCCGGTACGCCGAAGCCGTGTTCACCGCGCAGCAGACGCTGGAGGACGCGCAGGAGTTCTACCGCGATCTGAAGGCGCGGACGGCGGCGCTCGGGCGGGACCCGTCGTCGGTGAAGATCCTGCCCGGGATCGTGCCGGTGATCGGGTCCACGGTCGCGGAGGCGGAGCGGCTGGAACACCAGCTGGACTCGCTGATCCGGCCGGAGTACGCGCGGCTGCAGCTGGCCCGCACACTGCGGGTGGCGCCGGAGGATCTGCCGTTCGACCAGCAACTGCCCGCCGATCTGCCGGACGAGGACGAGATCGAGGGCGCCAAGAGCCGGTACACGCTGATCGTGACGCTCGCCCGGCGGGAGAAGCTGACCGTCCGCGAGCTGATCGGCCGGCTCGGCGGCGGGCGCGGGCACCGGACCTTCACCGGCACGCCGGAGCAGGTCGCGGACGCGATCCAGCACTGGTTCGAGGCCGGCGCGGCGGACGGCTTCAACGTGATGCCGCCGGTCCTGCCGTCCGGTCTGACCACGTTCGTCGACGAGGTGATCCCGATCCTGCAGGCCCGCGGCCTGTTCCGGACCGAGTACACCGGCACGACCCTGCGCGAGCACTACGGCCTGCCTCGGCCCGCTGGGCGGACGGCGGAACCGCAGGAGGCGACCGCCTGAACGGGCTGGTGCTGGGCGCGTCAGGTGGCCAGCCCAGCACCAGCCGCGGCCTCACCCGACTCGCACGACCAGCTTCCCCACCGCGCCCCCGTCCTGCATGATGCGGTGCGCCTCGCCGATCTCGTCCATCGTGAAGACCCGGTCGATCCGGATCGGGAGCGTGCCGGCCGCGACCAGGTCGACGTACCGCTGGAACGCGTCGGCGGGCAGGTCCGAGCTCTCGCCGCCGTACGCCGTCAGCCGGACGCTGTTCGGGAGGTAGCCGATCGGGTAGAAGTCCGGGATCGTCCAGCTGTCGCTGAGCATTCCCGTGAAACACACCGTGCCGTGCACAGCCGTGGCTTTCAGAGTGTCGGGGAGGACATTCGTCCCGACCAGTTCGAGCGCCGCGTGAACGCCGTTCGGCAGAATCTCCCGGACCTTTTCCGCAACGTTGCCGTCGTCAACGATCGGGTGATCGACGCCGAGTTCGCGGAGCACCTGTACGCGCTGCGGATTCCGCGTCGTCGAGAACACGGTCAGCCCGTGCTCCTTCGCCAGGACGGCCGCCGCGACGCCGACCGACGACGTACCGCCGCGGACCAGCAGCGACTGGCCCGGCTCGATCCCGAGGCCCGTGTACAGCGAGCCGTGGGCCGTCTGCAGCATCTCCGGCAGCGCGCCGAGCGTCGCCCAGTCCAGGTCGGTCGTCACCGGGATCACCGACGACGCCGGGACGACGGTGTACTCGGCGTACCCGCCGTCGTACTCGCGGCCCATCCCGCCCATCATCGCCACCACCTGCTGCCCGCTGGTGAATTCACCACCCGGGGCGAGGTCGACCGTCCCGGCGGCCTCGATGCCGGGGATCACCGGGAACCGCGCGTTCGTCGCCAGCCCGGCGCGGAGGTGGTACTCCGAGCGGTTCAGCCCGAACGCCTCCACCTTGATCCGCACCCAGCCGGCCGCCGGCTCCGGCACCGGCACCCGCCGCACCCGAAGCTCCTCCGGCTCCACCGGCCCGTCCAGCACGATCGCCCGCATGTCCATGCCGCCAATCTTCGCCGACCCTGTGAAAGAGTTTCTGTCATGCGGAAGCTCCCGCGCGTCGTAGCTCATCGCGGCGCCAGTGACGTCAATCCTGAGCACACTCTCGCGGCGTACCAGCGGGCGATCGAAGTCGGCGCGGACGGACTCGAGTGCGACGTCCGGCTGACCGCCGACGGGCACCTGGTGTGCGTCCACGACCGCCGGATCGAGCGCACCTCGAACGGTCGCGGCGTGCTGTCCACGATGAGCCTCGAGGAGCTGGAGACGTACGACTGGGGCTCCTGGAAGCACCCGTGGGCCGAGCTGGACGAGGACGCCGAGCTGCCCGGCCTCGACGTCCGGAAGGTGCTCACGCTCGAGACGCTGCTCGCCACCGTGCGCGACGCCGGTCGGCCGGTCGAGCTGGCGATCGAAACCAAGCACCCGACCCGGTACGCCGGCCTGGTCGAGCGCCGCCTGATCGAGGCCCTCGACCGCTTCGGCTGGGCGCACCCGAAGGTCGGCAGCGAGTCGCCGGCCCGGGTGATGAGCTTCTCCTGGCTCTCGCTGCGCCGGATGCGCGCCGCGGCGCCCGGCCTGCGCACGGTCCTGCTGATGGACCGCGTCCCGCTGCGCTTCCGCGACGGCTCGCTGCCGACCGGCGTCTCGTACGCCGGACCGAGCCTGGAGATCGTCACCGCGCATCCGGAGTACGTCGACCGCGCGCACAAGCACGGGCACGAGGTCCACGTCTGGACCGTGAACGCCGAGAACGACATCCGGCACTGCCGCGACATCGGCGTCGACGCGGTGATCAGCGACCGCCCGGACGTCGCGCTCCGGGTCCTTGCGGAGGGCCGGAAGGTGTAGGACGTCGTAACTGACCGGCGGGTTTGTGACACGCCGGGACGAAATTGTGTGGCTTGTGTCACGCGGTTCGGATACGTAGCGACATGAATGCAGGCGGTTATCGGAAACGTTCAATTCCGTCGATTTCGTTACGGTTTCAGCTTTTTTGGCCGTGATCTTCGGGAGGCTATGTAACGGAATACTTGCGGGTGTTTTCCGGGCGTGGTTCGTGGGCAGAAGTTCCTGTGGCTGAACCGATCATCGAGGAGACCGTGCTTGTCCTCTGCGACCCTGCCCGCCGACGTGAGCGTCGTGGACGTCGTACTGCCGCATGAAGTGTCCGCGGTAGCGGACGCCCGCCGCCGTCTGGCCGCCTACCTGAAGCGCTACCGGGTCACCGTTGCCGCCTCTGACGACGCGCAACTGGTGCTCTCGGAGCTGCTCTCCAACGCCATCCGGTACGCACCCCCGCTGCCGGCCGGTGAAGTGCGGGCCGCGTGGTGGATCGACAAGGCAGGAATCCATGTCGAGGTCACCGACGGCCGCGGCGACACCGAGCCGCAGCGGATCAGCGACCCGCACCCGGAGTCGATCGGCGGCCGCGGCCTGGCCATCGTCGACGTCCTCACCTCCGGCTGGGACGTCCGCACCGCCAGCTCGCACCGCACGGTGCACGCGGTCATCCCGAACTGATCCCCGCGCCTCCCCGGCGCCCGCCCCAACACGAGAGCCGGATATCCCCTGGTGCGGGGGGTTCTCCGTTGGTCTGCGAGCGGAGAACCCCCACCACGAACGGTTAACCCTTCGCGTGTGGTGGGCGCTGGTTGGCCCTCGGGTGGGCTCGGCTGTAAGACTGCGGGGTTATGGGAAAGAAGTCGCGGCAGCGCGCGAAGAACACGACGACGACCGTCACGCTCGACCCGGCCGATCTGGTGGACGTCGGGCCGCGCGAACCCTGCCCGTGCGGTTCGGGCAAGCGGTTCAAGCAGTGCCACGGCAAGGACCGGGCGCAGACCGCGGACAGCTTCGTGGTGCGGCCGTTCGAGGGGCTGCCGTCGGAGTGCGACCTGATCGCCTTCCGGGAGATCGTGCCGTCCGGCACCGTGCAGGTCGAGCTCGTCGGTGACCACGCCGGCAAGGTGATCAACCTGGTGACTCTGCTCCCGATGGCGATGCCGGGCGTGGTGCGCGACGACGAGACCATCTGGATCGGGATGCAGACGCACGCCTCGTCGGGCGACCCGAGCCGCGATCTCGGCCACGCGATCACCGCCGCGCTGCGCACCGACCCGGGAAACCCGGTGCAGGTCGGTGACCTGATGAAGGACGGCCCGCGGCTGCAGGACCTCATCGACACGAGCAAGCCGCTCGACATCAAGGTCCACGACGGCTTCGAGTACTGGGTCGGCGAGAACGTCGAGGACCCGACCGGTGAGGTCGCGGCCGGCCTGGAGCGCGCGAACGCCGCGGCGGCCCCGACGGTCCGGCTGGAGTCGGTCGAGGCGGCCTACTGGACGCAGATCGGCGACCGCATCTACCTGCGCTGGGTGCTGCCGCACACCGAGGACACGCTGCTCGACGCCCTGGCCCGGCTGCACGCGGCGGGCTCGTCCGCGATCGTGGACGGCAGCCGGCTGATCGGCTCGTTCCGTGCGCTCGGCGTCCTGGCACCGGTCTGGGAGCTGCCCGCCGGCACCGAGGCTGCCGACGTCGAGAAGCCGGCCGCCGACTTCGCGACGGCGCTGGAGAAGGCGCTCGCCACCGAGGCCCCGCTCACCACCGAGGAACGGGCCGCCCGCGCCGGCCTCGCCAGCCGCCAACTCACCATTCGCTGACCCCAGCACGACAAACGCTGGATCCCACGCTTACCGGTCCAGCGTGCGAACGCCCGGCTGAACAATCAGCCGGGCGCTCCTGCTCCCGCTCGGCGGTTTGAGCGGTCGACCATCCAGGCGGCCGTTGACTCCTCACCCTGCGACAGGTGGGGGAGCCACCCCGGCGGTTGGCCACGCCAACGACAAACGCCCACTCGGCTGAGCCGGGTGGGCGTTGTGCTTACTGAGAACGGTCTAGGCCGCCGCAGCGATCTGACCTCAGAAACGTGGACGGCCCAAGTCCTGCTGACGGGGGAGCAACAGGGCCTGGGCCTAGGCATGAAGAGTACTCAGGCCAAGGGCTCCGCACAACCCCCGATTTCACTCCGCGTGTCGCCAGGCTCACAAGCCCACCGGTCAGGTGGTGACTGGGGCGCGGAGGACCGGGCAGGACATGCAGCGGGGGCCGCCGCGGCCGGAGCCGAGTTCGGAGCCGGAGATGCGGATGACCTCGATGCCGGACTCCTCCAGGCGCGCGTTGGTCTCCACGGTCCGCTCGTAGGCGATGCACACCCGCGGCGCCAGGGCCAGGGTGTTGTTGCCGTCGTCCCACTGCTCGCGCTCGGCCGTCACCGGGTCCAGGCCGGTGTCGATGCGCCGCAGGGTGTCGATGCCGAGCGCCTTCGCCGCCGCGACCAGGAACGGCTCGGACTCCGCGACGTGCAAGCTGTCGCCGTCGGTGGTGACCGCCAGCGCCCGCATCTCCTCGGCCATGTTCGGATACATCAGGACGGCGTCGGTGTCGACCATCGTGCAGACGGTGTCGAGGTGCATCGTTGCCCGCTGCTGCGCGATCGGTACGGCGAGCACGGTGTGAGCGAGCCCCTTCGTGAACACCCGCTGGGCGAGCCGCTCCACGCCGGCAGGCGTCGTCCGCTCGCCGACTCCGACCGCGAGGACGCCGGGGCCGAGCGCGAGCACGTCCCCGCCCTCGACATGCTCGAGTTGGTGGTCATACACCTTGTCGGCCCCCGCGAACCGCGGGTGGAACGTGTAGATCAGCTCGGTCAGCTGTGTCTCACGCGCCCGGGCCGGCATCGCGAGCGAGGTGACCGCCACCGAGTCCCGGATCCAGACGCTGGAGTCGCGGGTGAAGAGCAGGTTCGGCAGGGGGTCGATCAGGAAGTCCTCGTGCGCCAGCAGCGAGGTGACCAGCCCGCCGGCGTGAACCTCGTCGTTGCGCACGCCGGCCATCAGGGCCTCGGCCAGCGCGGCCGGCTCCAGGCCGCCGAGGGCGGCCCGCAGGTAGTCGCGGAGGGTGTCGCCCAGCCGCAGGTCCTCGGTCGCGCCGGCGACTGCCTGGGCGCGGGCCTCCGGATGGTCGAGCGACTCGGTCAGCAGCTCGCCGAGATACAGCACCTCGACGTCGCGGTCGCGGAGCGCCTGGGCGAACGCGTCGTGCTCGTCCTGCGCCCGCCCGACCCACGGGATGCCGTCGAACAGCAGCTTGTCGTTGTTGCGCGGCGTGAGCCGACGGAGCTCGTTGCCCGGCCGGTGCAGCATCACCGTCCGCAGCGGACCGACCTCACTGTCGACGCCGTACGCCGTGCCGCCCCGGAATCCCTGGCCGTCCTGCCGCGTCTCGGTCATCCGTCCGCCCTTCGCCTCCGCCGTGCCCACAACGCTACGGCAACCCGGTCAATCTGTCTGATTGTCCGACAATATGCGTCGGATGGCCAATCGGTCAGGAGCGGACCCGGTCGTAGATCAGGCAGAGCGCGCCGGACTCGGTCGGAGTGGAGTCGGTCAGCTTCCAGGAGGTGGCCGGCAGCCCGTCCTCGAAGAGCCGGGCGCCGCCGCCGACCAGCTCGGGGTCCAGCGTGATGCTCAGCCGGTCGATCTCGTCGGCGGCCAGCAGTGCACGGATCACGCTCGAGCTGGCCAGCACGATGATGTCGCCGCCGTCCTGGGCGCGGAGCTGCTTCACCACGTCGGCGGGCTCGCCGTCGGCGATCCGGGAGTGCTGCCAGGGCGCCTCGGTCAGCGTCGTCGAGAAGACCACCTTGTCGGTCTCGTTCAGCCACTGTGAGAACGCGCGGTCCTGCGGGGCCGCATTCTCGTCGTCGGCCACCGCCGGCCAGAAGCCGCCGAAGCCTTCGTAGTTCTTCCGGCCGAGCAGGATCGTGGTGGCCGGCCGGGTCACCCGGATCATGTGGTCCCGGGCACCCTCGGTGATCGCGTGCGGCACGATCCAGCTCATGTCGTAGTCGCCGCCGGCGCCGTTCACCCGCCCGTCGAGCGAGAGCGAGATGTTGGCGGTCACAGTGCGCGTCATGTCCTTACCTCTTCCTGATCGGTCCTGCCTGACACCTGAAATCCTGCCGCCGCGGCCGCCCGGGAACATCTGCCAGCCGGCCGATATCGGGCGGCCACCGGGCCGACGGCGCGGCCTGTCGACAGAGAAGATGCCGTGATCCGGACCCCGTCCGGCGGTTTTCCACAGGCTCGTTCGAAAGAACGAGAAATCCACAGGCGGTGGCCGCTGAGGCAGTCGATCGGCTGCGGAGGAACTAGGCTGCAGTGCTGTGCCCGATGAAGACCTGTCCCCCGAACCGTTCGAGCGTGCCGTCGCCTGCGTGATCCCGGCGAAGGACGAGGCCGACCGGATCGCGGCGACCGTCGACGCGGTGCACAAGATCATCGGCGTCGACCTGGTCGTGGTCGTCGACGACGGTTCCACGGACGGCACGACCGAGGCGGCCGAGCAGGCCGGCGCGGTCGTCGTGCGGCACGAGCGCAACCGCGGGAAGGCCGCCGCGATGGAGACCGGCGCGGCCGCCGTTGCGGAGCGCGACGGTGCCCGGCCGCGGCATCTGCTGTTCCTCGACGCCGACCTGACCGACACCGCGTCCGGGGCGGGCCCGCTGATCGAGCCGGTGCAGACCGGCCGCGCGGACATGACCATCGGGACACTGCCGGCCCAGGTGCGCGCCGACGGCTCGAAGGCGGGCGGACACGGGTTCGTGGTCCGGCTGTCGCGGGCCGGGATCCAGGAGGCGACCGGCTGGGCGCCGGAGCAGCCGTTGTCCGGTCAGCGCTGCCTCACCCGGGCCGCGTTCGACTCCGCGGTGCCGCTGGCCGCCGGTTTCGGGGTCGAGACCGCGCTGACGATCGACCTGGGGCGGAAGGGCTTCCGGATCCTCGAGGTGCCGATCGACGTCCGGCACCGGGCCACCGGGACCGATCTGCGCGGCCAGCTGCACCGCGCGAAGCAGTATCTGCACGTCCGCCGTGCGCTCGCCGCCCGCAGTGCGCTGCCCGCGGACGGTGGTGGGCCGTCGCTGCGCAGTCTGTTCCCGCGGAGACTTCGCAATGAGCACTGACGCAGGCCTGAGGTACGGCCGCTGGGCTGTCGCGCTCTACATCGCGTGCACGGCGCTGATCGTGGCGGTCGGCCTGCTCGGCCCGTCCGTGGTCGTGCTCACGCTGACCAACCCGCACGCCTGGCTCCCGTCGTACTGGTTCGACGCCAAGCCGAACGACTGGCTCGTGACGGTGATGATCTACGTCGCGATCCTGCTCGGCGGGTACGGCGTTTTCCTGGCCACCAAGGCGTTGAAGCACGGGTGGGCGCCGCGGGTCGACCGTTTGATTGCCTTGGGCATCGGTGCGACGGCGGCCGTCACGCTGGTCCCGCCGATGGCCTCCGGGGACGTTCTGATCTACGCGGCGTACGGGCGGATCATGGCGCTCGGCGGCGACCCGTACACGGTGTCCCCGGCCGACACCATCCGGCTCGGGTACGACCCGGTGATCGCCGCGACCGAGCGGCCGTGGCAGGGCGCCCGCAGTGTGTACGGGCCGATCGCGACCTGGGTGCAGTGGCTGGCGTCGCTGATCGGCGGTGACTCCGCGCAGCTCACCGTGTGGATGCTGCAGTTGTCGGTCGGGATCGCCATCGTCGTCACCGGGCTGTTGCTGGTGAAGCTGGTCGGCAAGGACCTGCCGGCCAGGCGGCGGGTGATCATGCTCGGCCTCGCGAACCCGCTGATCCTGTGGTCGGTGCTGGCCGGTGCGCACAACGACGCGATCGCGGTGATGTTCGCGGTGATCGCGCTGGTCTTCTTCCGTCGGCACGTGTTCCTGGCCGGCATCATGATCGGCGTCGCGGGCTGCACGAAGCTGTCGATCGGCCTGGTCGGCGTGGCGATGCTGTGGGCGCTGCGAGCCGACCGGCGCAAGTGCCTGTACTTCTGCGGCGGCGGCGCGCTCGCCATGGGCGGGCTGTATGCGATCGTCGGCCTGCAGGCGTTCCAGCAGGCCCGGTCGCAGACGTCGTTCATCTCCACCGGCACGCCGCACAAGGTGCTGCTGAGCTTCTTCACGCTGTTCCTGCCGAACGGCTTGGTGCGGACCGTTCTGGCGATCCTCGCGTGGGTCGGCCTGATCGTGGTCGCGATCCTGCTGACGCAGGTGTTCCCGAAGTCGCTGGTGCCGCAGACACACCCGGACGACCCGACACCGGCCGCGATCCGGTACACCGCGATCTACGCGATCGCCTGGGTGCTCACTGCGATGTACTCGCTGCCCTGGTACGACGTGATCGCGTGGGTCGCCCTGGCCGCGGTCGCCGCGTCGAAGGTCGACAGCCTGATGGTCATCCGGACGACGATGCTCGCGATCGCGTACGTCCCGGGCCGGGATCCACACGCGCGGCAGGTCGCGGCCAGCCTGTCGGACTCGCTGGAGTTCTTCAGCGCGCGACTGCGGGACACCATTTGCCCCGCGGTCGAGCTGGCGGTCCTGGTCGGCCTGATCGTCTGGGCACGCCGCAACGGCGCCCAGTGGTGGCCGTACGACTGGCCCCGCCGCAAGCAGAAGCCGCTCCCGGAGAAGGCCGCGTCGGTCTAGCTCCAGAGGGCCTCTGCCGCGGCGACCGCGCGGGCCAGGACAAGCTTCACCGGCTGGTTCAGCTCGGCCGCGGCCGCGACCACGTCGTCGTACTCCGGTTGCACGTTCACGACCTGACCGTCGTACCGGGCGATCTTCACGCTGATCGACTGGCCGTCGAGCTTGATCGTGGTGAACTCGCGGTCCGCGGCGTGCTTGCTGATCGGGTACTCGCGCAGCCCGATCGCGGTCGTCTCGGCGAGGATCACCCGCCGTACGGCCTCCGCCTTCGTGCTCGTCACCAGCACCGATAGCGTGTGCGCCGGACGGCCCTTCTTCATCAGGATCGGGGTCAGCCAGGCGTCGGCGGCGCCCGCCTTCAGCAGGCTCGCCAGGATCTGCGGCCACAGCCGGGGGTCGAGGTCGTCGACGTTCGTCTCGTAGACGAGCTCCGTCGCCGGGCGGTCCGTGGACTCGCCGACGATCACGCGGAGGATGTTCGGGACCTCGGCCGGGTCGCGCCCGCCCGCGCCGACACCGGTCGTGCCGACGCGCATCGGCGGCATCATGCCGAACTCGTCCGCCAGCGTGGCGAGCAGCGCGGCGCCCGTCGGGGTCGTCATCTCGTACGGCGCCGTGCCGCCGACGACCGGTGCGCCGGCCTCGGCCACCAGGTGCAGCACCGCAGGCCCGGGGATCGGGATGCCGCCGTGCTGTCCGCGGACCTGACGCCCGCCACCCAGCGCGATCGTCGACACGACCACATGCTCCAGCCCGAGGCTGACCGCTGCCGCCGCGACGCCCACGATGTCCGCGATCGCGTCCAGCGCCCCGACCTCGTGGAAGTGCACCGTGTCCGGCTCGACCCCGTGCGCAGCCGCCTCGGCCCGAGCCAGCCGCCCGAACGTGTCGAGCGCCCGCTCCCGCACGGCGTCGTCAAGCGGTGCCTCGCCGAGCAGCCGGCGAACCTCCGCCCAAGCCCGAGTAGGCCCGTGCCCGTGCCCGTGTCCCGCGCCGGCGTCGTGTTCGTGCCCGTGTCCCGCGCCGGCGTCGTGTCCGTGCCCGTGTCCTGCGCCGGCGTCGTGTCCGTGTCCCGCGTCGTGCTCGTGGCCGTGCCCCGCGCTGTCGCCATGTGCGTGCCCGCCGCCGGCGTCCTGCTCGCCTGCATCCGGGATGTTCTCGGGGTGCGGCGTGCCGTTGACCTTGACCGTGGCCTTGGTGGCGGCGATCTGGTGGCGGGCTGTCTGGGTGACGGTGACGGACAGGGACGGGTCTACCGCGGCGACTGCCGCGTTCACGAACGCCAGGTCGGCGCCGGCTGAGATCAGGGCGCCGAGGAGCATGTCGCCGGAGGCGCCGGCGGAGCAGTCGATCCAGGCGGTGCGCATCAGGCGTCCTTCCGCTCACGCGGAGCCGACTGCCGGGCGACGCGGGCGGCGAACACACCGGCCCCGAACCCGTTGTCGATGTTCACCACGCTCACCCCGGGCGCACACGAGTTCAGCATCCCGAGCAGCGCGGCCAGCCCGCCGAACGAGGCGCCGTACCCGACCGAGGTCGGCACGGCCACCAGCGGTACGCCGACCAGTCCGCCGACGACGCTCGGCAACGCGCCCTCCATCCCGGCGACCACGATCAGGCAGTCCGCCGCGTCCAGCCGCTCGCGCTCGCCGAGGATCCGGTGCAGCCCCGCGACACCCACGTCGGTGATGACGTCGACCCCGGCCCCGAACACCCGAGCCGTCGTCGCCGCCTCCGCGGCCACCGGGGCATCCGACGTACCAGCGGCCACGACAGCGACCGTCCCGCGGCGCGTCGGCGGCTCGCCCAGCACCGCCGTACGTCCGACCGGGTCGACCACGGCAGCCGGCAGCGCGGCGGCGACGGCGTGCTGCGCCTCGTCGGTCAGCCGGGTCGCCAGCACGGCGTGTTCCGGGTGGGTGGCGTGCAGGGTCCGCAGCAGTTCCACGACCTGAGACGGCGTTTTTCCGGCCCCGTAGACGACTTCGGCGTCGCCGGTACGCTCCAGCCGATCGGTGTCGAGCCGCGCGTACCCGAGGTCGTGGACGCCCGGTTGTACCCCCTGGTCAGGCAAATGTGTCACGCCGCGAATCTACGTTGCTCCGGCCCGAGGTGCCGCATCCGTCCCGTCCTGTGCACGTTGTGCGATCACCTGAACACTCAGGCGATGCTTTAGGCTCTCGTGCGTGTCTTCGTCGTTAGCCGGTGCCTTCGGGGTCGCCGCCCTCTTCGTGGCGGTGCTAGCCCTGGTGTTCGCGATCCAGGCCCTCCGGGCCCGGACGGTCTCGTCGGACCACGTGCCGCCCGCCGCACACCCCGAGCCCGAACCGCAACCGGCCCAGCCGGAGGCCAAGCCCGGCACGGTGAAGTCGGAACTGCGCAAGCTGGGCAAGGACCTCGACGTCACCCGCGCCGAACTCAAGGGGTCCCTGCAGCACCTGGCCGTCGTCCGGTACGACGCCTTCGGCGAGACGGGCGGCAAGCTCTCGTGGTCGATGGCGATCCTCGACGACAACGGCGACGGCGTCGTCCTCACCTCGATCAACAGCCGCGCCGACGCCCGCACGTACGCGAAGGAGATCAAGTCCTTCACCAGCGAGTCCAAGCTCTCCCCCGAAGAGGAAGAGGCCCTGGACAACCTGCGCAAGGAGGCCGGCCCCACGGTCGACTGACCTCGCAGCCGGCCCCGTACGACGTCACCGGCGTTTCGGGACCCGGGCGGTCAGCGCTCCTGGTTCGATCTCGGTGTAGAGGGAGCGGCCGGGGCCGATCGGGTCGCCGTCGAGCTGGCGCTGGACGTCCACGGCGGCGTGGATCTCGACCTTGCGGCCGGTGAAGCGTTCCAGGTACATGTCGGTGCGGTTGGTGCGGGTCATCAGGCGCCAGACGACGATCGGCCACTGGGTGACGCGGCGCGGGGCGATCACGACGACGTCCAGCAGGCCGTCGTCGGGACGGGCGTCGGGGAGCAGCGGGATATTGGCCTGCAGCATGCCGACGTTGCCGATCACGACCGTGCGGACGCGGCGTTCGATCGTCTCGCCGTCGTCGATGGTGAGCTGGACGCGGACCGACGGGTGGTTGATGTTCTTCGCCGCCGACACCAGGTACGCCGTCCAGCCGATCTGCTTCTTCAGGTGCGGCGGGGCGTCGGAGATGATCGCGGCGTCCAGGCCGAGCCCGGCCATCACGGCGAACCGGTCGGTGTCCAGCTCGTCGCCGTGGACGCGGACCAGGTCGATCCGCCGGTCGCGGCCCTCGAGGATCCGCTCCAGGGCGTCGTCCAGGTCGAGCGGGATGTGCAGGTTGCGCGCCAGCAGATTCCCGGTGCCGGCCGGGATCACGCCGACCGGGATCCCGGTGTGGGCGAGCGTCGAGCACACCACCCGGACCGTGCCGTCACCGCCCGCGACCAGCACCAGGTCCGATTCGTACTCGATCGCCTGCTTGGCCATCGCGTTCCCGGCGTCGTCGACGCGGGTCTCCAGCCAGAGCGGGTCGTCGAACCCGCGGACCGCGAGGGCCCGCGTCACCTTGCGGCGGAACGCGACACCGTCGCCGACCTTGATCGGGTTCACGATCACAGCGGCCCTCGGCGGCGACGTCGTACCGTCGCCGGCGGACGACGGGATCCGGCGACGGCGCCGCCGCAGCCCCGGCCGGAGGCCGAACCCGATCGACGTCGCGGTCAGGATCGCCAGCCCGAGCGCCCAGCCGCCCAGGATGTCGGACACGTAGTGCACGTTCAGCGCGATCCGGTCCGCGGACGCGATCCACACCACCGCGAGCACCGGCAGCAGCACCAGCAGCCGGAACCGGCGCCGCCAGCCGCGCACCGACGGCAGCACGACGCCGAGCGCACCGGCCATCACGAAGGCGGCCGTCGCGTGACCGGACACGTACGAGAAGCCGAACGCGTCGACGAGTATCCCGGCCGGCCTCTCCCGCTCGAAGATCGCCTTGACCACCTGGACCAGGGCCAGCTCAGCGATCGCCGACGTCAGCAACCAGAACGTCAGCAGGCGGGCCCGGCGATGCCACAGGTACGCCGCGACGATCACGATCGCCGCCCGTGAGGTCCACGGCAGCACGACCGCCCCGACCACCTGCCAGAAGTCGACGAAGCCTTCGTGCGCAGCGCCGTACGACGCGGCGCGCGCGGCGACCGACTGGTCCCAGCGGGCCAGCGGCGGCCACTCCGTGAACACGAGCACCGTGATCACCGCGAACGGCAGCGCACCCAGCACGACCGTGAGCACACGGCCTACCTGACTGGGTGGGTGGTGGTTCATCGCCCGCTCAGATCCCCCTCGATGGTCACGTGTTGCTAGCCCATCATCCCGAATAGACTTCGCCGGTTCTGACACGCCCCGATACCCTCAGGGTGTGATTGACGCGAAACTGCTCCGTGAGACCCCTGATGTCGTGCGCGCCGCCCTGACCAAGCGCGGCGAGAGTACTGACCTGGTCGACCAGATCCTGGTCGCCGACAGTGAGCGTCGATCGTCCATCTCCGCCTTCGAGGCGCTCCGGGCCGAGCAGAAGTCGCTCGGCAAGCAGGTCGCGCAGGCCAAGGGTGACGAGCGGGCCGCGCTGCTGGAGCGCACCAAGACGCTGGCCGCCGAGGTGAAGACCAACGAGGCCGCGGCGAACGAGGCCGGGAACCGCTTCGACGAGCTCGCCCGCGCGCTGCCGAACCTGGTCTCCGACGAGGCCCCGGTCGGCGGCGAGGACGACTACGTGGTGGTCGAGGAGGTCGGCAAGCCGCGCGACTTCGCCGCCGAGGGTTTCGAGCCCCGTGACCACCTCGAGCTGGGCGAGCTGCTCGACGCGATCGACATGGAGCGCGGCGCGAAGATCTCCGGCTCGCGGTTCTACTTCCTCAAGGGCGCCGGCATGCTGCTCCAGCTCGGCATGCTGCAGCTGGCGATCCAGCAGGCGGTCGAGGCGGGCTTCACCCCGATGATCACGCCGACCCTGGTCAAGCCCGAGGTGATGGGCGGCACCGGGTACCTGACGGCGCACGACGACGTCTACCGGCTCGAGGACCCCGAGCTGTACCTCACCGGTACGTCGGAGGTCGCGCTGGCCGGCTACCACATGGACGAGATCCTCGACCTGTCGAACGGCCCGATCCGGTACGCCGGGTGGTCGTCCTGCTACCGCAAGGAAGCCGGGTCGCACGGGAAGGACACCCGCGGGATCATCCGCGTCCACCAGTTCGACAAGGTCGAGATGTTCTCCTACTGCAGGCTCGAGGACGCCGCGGCGGAACACCTGCGGCTGCTGGCCTGGGAGAAGGAGATGCTCGACAAGATGGAGCTGAGCTACCGGGTGATCGACACCGCGACCGGCGACCTGGGCGTCTCGGCGTACCGGAAGTTCGACTGCGAGGCGTGGGTGCCGACGCAGGGCCGGTACCGGGAGCTGACGTCGACGTCGAACTGCACCGACTTCCAGGCCCGCCGGCTGAACATCCGGCATCGCGACGCCGACGGCAAGACGCAGCCGGTCGCGACGCTGAACGGGACGCTGGCGACCACCCGCTGGATCGTCGCGATCCTGGAGACCCACCAGCTGGCGGACGGTTCGGTCCGCGTCCCGACCGCGCTCCAGCCGTACGTCGGTGGCCGCGAGGTGCTCGAACCGGTCGCTCGATGACCGACAGCCCACCCTTCGAGCGGCCGACAGCCGTTGCCCTGGACATCGACGGGACCCTGATCGATCACGACGAGGGGATGTCGTCCGCGGTCCTCGACGCGGTCCGCCGGACGGCCGAGCAGGTGCCGGTGATCCTGGCCACCGGCCGGGCCTGGTCGACGACCAGGCCAGTGGCGCAGCGGCTCCGGCTGCCGGCCGGCGGACTCGTTGTCTGTAGCAACGGTGCGCGCACGCTCCGCTACCCGGACGGCCAGGTCGTCGACGAGCGGACCTTCGATCCGTCGATGGTGATCGAGTCCGTCCGGCGGTACGCGCCGAACGCGCGGATGGCGGTCGAGGAGTACGACGGCAGCTACCTGGTCACCGAGCCGTTCCCGGACGGCGACCTAGGCCGGGACGCGCGGATCCGGGTGGTCACCGACGAGGAGCTCGCACCGCAGCCCGTGACCCGGCTGATCATCCGGGACCCCAACCAGTCCGAGAGCGATTTCGTCCACCTGGCCGAACGTCTCGGCCTGCACGGGGTCAGCTACTTCGTCGGCTGGACCGCATGGCTCGACATCGCGCCGGAGGGTGTGGACAAGTCGACGGGACTCAAGGTCGCGCTCGCGCAGTACGACCTGGACCCGGCCGGCCTGCTCGCGATCGGTGACGGGCGCAACGACATCGAGATGCTCGGCTACGCGGGTCTCGGGGTCGCGATGGGCTCCGCGCCGGACGAGGTCAAGGAGTCCGCCGACGAGGTCACCAAGTCGGTCCAGGACGACGGCGTCGCGGCCATACTCAACCGCTGGTTCTGAGTCAAGGCGTTTCGGCGACAACCGAAACCCTTGACGCATCCGATGCCGCAGGCAAGCGAAAGGCCCGGAACCCCTGTCTTCGCGGGGATTCCGGGCCTTCGGTCGTTCAGTCTCCGATAGTCCGCTGGCGGGCCGAGTATCGGATCAGGCGACCCGGGTGCTGCCGGCGCGGCGCGGCTGGTGCTGCTGGTCGACGACGGTGTCGAAAGCGTCCAGCACGGCCTCGACCGCGGGACGCGGCCGCGGAGCCTTGGCGGCCGGGCTCTGGCCGCGGCGGGCCCGCCGAAGGTGCCGCTTGACAGTCGACAAGGAACAGCCCAACCGCATGGCCAGGGACTCGAGGCTGTCGTTCGGGTACTGCGCGCGCAGCCGCAGGACCTCTTCGTGACTCACCGGGCGACGGGTGCCGCGCGCGCCGGCCAGCTGGTCGAAGTCGTCCGCCTGCACCTCGACGTCGAGCAGGTTGCGGATCGAACGCCGTTGCACAGCAGTGGTTCCGGCGACGAAGCCGCTCACGTCGTGCTCGGCGACCGCGCTGTAGAGGCAGTCGGTGAACAGCGGGCACGAGGCGCACAGCGCCTTGGCCTCACGGACGAGCTGCTCGTACCGCTCGCGGGTGCGACGGGTCGCGGACGCGGGCGGCGGCTCCTCCATCAAGCGGTGCTGGAAGATGTCGGAGCGGGCGATGCAGCCGGTCATTGACCCCTCCCCGGTAGAACATGTGTCGACAGCAGCTCGAGAGCTACTGCCCCCTGGCCCCGCTAGATTGGCGCTGTTGACGGTCATCAAGGCTCCCCAAGTATCAAGACCCGAATGAACGAACGGTGAACGACGTTCGTCCGCACGGATCCGCTAGCTGATGGACCCGCGTACTGTCACCGGCCCACCGTGTCGTCCCGGGCGCGGGACGCACCGATCCATAACTGTTGACGTCACTACTGCGGTTTTGGTTGCAGCCAATTCCGCAACAGTTCTTCGACGTTTGTGTGTGCTTCCGGAGGTGGGGCGGCATCAGTTCGCGCTGATCCAGAACACGCCTACGACGCGAACGAACAGCCCCCGGTTCCCCGCCAGACCTCCGCATGAAATCACGCACCAACCGCGCGGCGCAGGGGAACTTGCTGCCTTTGCAGGATCCTGCCGTAACGGTCTGATGACGTTGTCAAAAGCTCAACGAGATAAGTCAAAAAGACCTGAAGCCGACGTCGTACGGCTTGCGCCCGAGGCGTTGACCAGGGTAATGCGGCACCGGGATCATCCGACGATACGGTTGGCCTCGTGACGGCTTCGCAGTACCCCCGCCTGATAGCTACCGATCTCGACGGAACGCTCGTCCGCAGCGATGGCACGGTGTCCGCCCGAACCCGCGCCGCCGTCCTCGCGGCGCAGCGGGCCGGAAGTGTTTTCGTGATGGTCACCGCCCGGCCACCTCGCTGGCTGCACGACCTGTCGTACCTGGTCGGCGACCACGGCGTCGCGATCGTTGCCAACGGCGCTATTTTGTACGACGTCCCGCGCCGCAAGGCGATTCGGACCCGGTTGCTCGATCCCGCGGTGGCTCTCGAGGTGGCGCAGGCGATCCGCGCCGCGATCCCGGACGTGCAGTTCGCCATCGAGCGACCGGACCGCTACGGACAGGAACCGGTCTACCAGAACTCCTACCCGAATCCGGACAACTCGTTGATCGCCGCGGTCGAGGAACTCCTTACGGAGCCGGCCGCAAAGCTGCTCGTCCGGCATCCGAGCTTGCCCGCCGACGACCTGCTCGGTCTGGTCAATCCGTTGGTCGGCCAACGAGTGACCGCGAGTCACAGCGGCGGTCACGGTCTGGTGGAGATCTCCGCGAGCGGGGTCTCCAAGGCGGCGATGCTGGCCGACTTCGCCGCAGAGCAAGGGATCTCGGCTGCTGAGACGATCGCGTTCGGTGACTCGGTCAACGATCTGCCGATGCTCGCCTGGGCCGGCACGTCGTACGGCGTGGCCAACGCGCATCCCGAAGTCCTCGCGGTGGTGGACAGAACTGCCCCCGCAAACGACGAGGACGGCGTCGCCGCCGTCCTCGAAGAGTTCTTCCAGCCTTTGAAATAAGGCGTTACAGATACATCCCGCCGCTACCCGGGCCGTCGGTGGTACCGGCCTGCGGAGCTTCCGGGAACTGCCCGTCGGGGAGCTGCTGCCCGCCGGGCAGTGCGCGGCGCATCTGCTCCAGCTGCTGGCGCGCGGCCATCTGCTGCGCGAACAACGCCGTCTGGATGCCGTGGAACAGGCCTTCGAGCCAGCCCACCAGCTGCGCCTGCGCGATCCGCAGCTCGGCCTCGGTCGGCGTGCTGTCGTCGGTGAAGTCGAGGCTGAGCCGCTCGAGCTCCTCGACCAGCTCCGGCGCCAGGCCGCTCTCCAGCTCCTTGATCGACGCCTCGTGGATCGACCGCAGCCGCGCGCGGGAGGCTTCGTCGAGCGGCGCCGACTTCACCTCTTCGAGCAACTGCCGGATCATGTTGGCGACCCGCATCACCTTGGCCGGCTGCTCGACCAGCTCGGTCACCGAGCGCGGCTCGTCCTGCTCGTCGTGGTCGTCGTCGGAGCGCGGCGGTCCCTCGACGGCCATGCCGTCCGGCCCGACGATCAGCACCTTGCCGTCCTCGGTCCGCGCCCCGGCCATCGGAACTTCCTGGCCCTCGCTGCTGCTCTCGCTCATCTCCCCATCCTAGTTCGCGGTCCCCTTGCGGTACCCGCCGGGCGTTCTAGGATGCCCGCGCGCGATGACGGCGTACGGCGTCGAGGTTCGCGCAGGCGGGACTGCAGTAACGCTGGCGGCCGGTGCGCGACAGATCGGCGTACACGTTGGCGCAACCCTCGGTGGCGCAACGGCCGAGCCTGGTGATCCCGCGGCCGGCCAGGTGCAGCGCCGTACCAGTGCTGATCAGCGTCGCGACCAGCCGCCCGACGGGGACGTGGTCCGGCCGGTAATGCATGTGCCAGCCGTCGCCGGCGTGGTTGGTGAGCCGGGGATGCTCCGTGTACTTCGCGAGCATCGCGTTCACCAGGTCGACGCGGGTCTGCTCGTCCTGCGCGTCCACGACCTGCAGCCATTCGTCGAGCGCGGTCCGGACGGCCGCCAGATCCGCCGCCGTGACGTGCCGGTCACGCACCAGGCGGCTCTCGACGCCGCTCTCCTCGCACCGCTCGGCCAGCTCGTCCGGCGTGGTCGCCGGGCGGGTGGCCAGGTTCACCGCGAGCAGGACGGCGTCGGCGCCGTAAGGGTTGAGATGCATAATGCCATTACATCACGATGGGTGCATGACTGAAACTCACCGTCATCGCTGGTCCGCGATCTCCAGCCACCCCGTCAGCGAGGGACTGGTCGTGTACCAGCGGTGTGCTTGTGGCCAATGGCGCGTCACCAGCACACCGCCGTACCCCGTCGCGTATCCCGAGGTCGCGCTACTCGATACGGCTGACCATCGGTAGCCGCGATCGCGTCAGCAGCCAGGCGAGCAGCCCGGCGAACAGCGGTACGACGACAACGATGCCGCCGATCTCCGCCCACGGGACCACGAAGCGCGGCGACCCGAACGCGGCGTGCGCCGTGTAGCCGTACAGCGCGCCGACCCCCACGCCCAGCACGCAGCCCAACTGTCCGAGCACCCACGCCTGGGCCGCCGCGAGCGACCGCCGCCGCCTCGGTGGCGCGCCGACCGCAGCGAGGGTGGCCAGATCGGCCCGGCCCTCGGCGGCTGACAGCGACACCGAGATCGCGACGCCGAGCAGGGTCACCACGGTGGCGGCGAGGAGGATCCCGATCAGGAACAGCCGCGCCGGGCTCTGGTACCCCTTCTCGACCACCAGCCGGTCATCCGCGCCGAGCAGCCGGGCGACCGCCGCCAGCTCGTCGGCGGACGGTTCCCGGGTGAGCTCGAAGTGCACCTCCGCGACCTGGATCGTGCCGAGCTCACGGGCGGCCTCCTGGCTGATCAGCGCGGTGTCGCGGAAGAACTGGACCCGTGGCGGCGGCCCGAACGACACCGCCGGCAGGTTCCGGAGATAGTCGTCGCCGTCATCGTTGTGCATGGCAACTGTCTGGCCGGCTGCGAGCCGGACGTCCGGGACGACCACCTTGCCCGCGCGCATCGCCGCCGCCACCTGCGCGCCGTACTCACCGAAGCGTTCGACGAAGGCGGGATCGGCTGCCTGCAACGGCATCCCGGTCATCCCCATGCCATTCTCCGGTGTGGCGACGGCCAGAATGGGGGTGTAGCCGTACTGGTTGGCTTTTGTGTTCGGCAACTGGACATACCCGAGCTCGTACTGCTGCCGGACCGGAAGCAGCCCGGCCAGTTGCGCGCCGAGTTGTGGTGTGTACGTGATCCCGCCAGGGACGTCCTGGCTGAACCGGACCGCCGCATCGCCCCGGTGCGCTGTCGCGGTGTAGTCCGCGGCGTCGGCCGCGATCGAGTTCGACGCCGCGAAGGCGACCGCGGCGGTACCGGCCACGGCCATCATGATCGCCGCGGTCGCGGGACCGGTGCGGTGCCGATGGCGCGCGGCGTCGCGCATCGCCATCCGGCCGCTCAGCGGCAACACCCGCGCGAGGCCGGCGACCTTCACGACCAGGCTCGGCAGCATCCACACCAGTGCGGCGATCGACGCGGTGATGCCGAGCAGCACCAGCGCGATCGGGCCGGTCGGCGTGGCTGTCGCCTGCTGCCCGAGTTGCGACGTCCGTGCCGATTTCAGCGCCGCGCCGATCATCGCGCTGCCGGCGAACACGCACCCGATTCCGCCGGCGAGCAGGACGACCGCGGCGATCCGGATCCGTGTCGTCTTCGCGGCGACGGTGAACCGCCCGGTCAGCGCGGCCATGGGTGCCTGCCGGCCGGCGCCGATCGCCGGTACGACGGCCGCGGCGAGTCCTGCACCGAGACCGAGCACCGCGATTCCGGCGATCGTGCCCCACGGGATCTGCCACGCGGTGAAGATCGAGTCCGTCATCGCCTCCCAGACCGGTTTCGCGCTGAACGCGGCGATCCCCGCGATCACCAGCCCGCCGGTCACACCGACCAGCCCGGCGAACAGGCCCTGCATCAGGACGACCCGCCGCACGTCTCCCGGCGTACCCCCGGCTGCCATCACCAGTCCGAGTTCACGGGTCTGGCGGCGGGCGCCGACCGCGAACGCCGTACCGGCCAGCAGCACGATCTCCAGGATCCCGAAGCCGATCACGAGCGCCATCGCAGCGTACGGGCCGATGTCGTCGGCCGACGTCCCGTACGGGTCCGGCGGCGGGTCGACGATGGTTGCTCGCGGCAAGAGAAACAGGCCCTTGCCGACCAGTTCGGTGCCGAGTTGCCCGGCGTCGGCAGAGTCGGGCAGATCGACGAGGTACTGCACCGTGCGCGTCGGGTCCGGCTCGTACAGCGTGGAGTCCGGTGTGGCGAAGATCGCCCCGGTGCTTTGTGCCGTGAGCATGCGGGCGATGCCGACGACGGTGTAACTCCGGCCGCTCGTGCTCACGACGGTGTCGGTCCGCCCGAGGTACTCCGCGACTGACGGCGAGATCGCGACCTCGTCGGCCTTCACCGGCAGGCGGCCCTTGTCGAGCTTGACCGTCCCGGTGGTCAGCGGGTTCGCGCCGTCGCCCGTGAGCAGGATGACCGAGGTCTTTGTTTCCGGACCGCGGATCTCGGCCATGCCGGAGTCGACGAACGAACGGGCCAGCTTCGTCCCGGCCGGGAGCAGCGGCGTCGGGTCGAACGTCGCCGGAGTCCGGACCGCCTTGTCGTACCCCTCGGCCGGCGGCGGCTCGCCGTACGTCATCTCCTGGCCCGGCGGCACCTGGAGCTTGCCGTACTGCGTGACGTCCAGCCGGGCGTCCGCGCGGCCGATCGTGTTGGCGGCCAGCGTTTCACCGGTCGGGCTCGCGGACTTCAGGACGATGCCCAGCCACGTCGCGGCCAGCACGGGCAGTCCGATCAGCGCGGCGACCAGGAAGGTGCGGCCGAGCGTTCGTCGCGCCGTACGACGGGCGATCCGCAACGGCGGACCCCACTGGCCCATCAGCGGCGCTCCAGCAGTGCGTCGGCCTCGGGCAGCGGGCCGGCCTGTCCCACCAGGACGCCGTCGCGCAGGTAGACCACGCGATCGGCCCAGGCCGCGTCCCGCGCACCGTGGGTGACGAGCACCCCGCCGATGCCGTGCTGGTCGCAGCGATCCCGGAGCAGCCGCAGAACGGCCTCGCCGGTCTCGGAGTCGAGTGCGCCGGTCGGCTCGTCGGCGAGCAGCAGGCGCCGTTCGCCGACAACCGCGCGGGCGATCGCCACGCGCTGCCGCTGACCACCGGACATGTCGTCGGGGAACCGATCGGCGAGGTCGTCGATCCCCACCTCCTGCAACGCGGCGACGGCGGCCTTGCGGGCCGTCCGGCTGCGCGTGCCGTCCAGTTCCAGCGGAAGTGCGACGTTCTCGGCCGCGGTGAGCGCCGGAATCAGGTTGAAGTCCTGGAACACGTAGCCGATCCGGCGCCGCCGCAGCGCGGCCACGGCGTTCCGGCTGAGCGTGGTGAGGTCGTTGCCGTCGACAATGACTTCACCCGCGGTCGGCCGGTCGAGGCCGCCGGCGCAGGTGAGCAACGTCGACTTGCCGGACCCGGACGGACCCATCACGGCGACCAGCTCGCCCGGAGCCACGGTCAGATCGACCCCGCGCAAGGCGTGCACAGCCTGCTCGCCCTGTCCGTGCGTCCGGGTCAGATTGCGAATGTCGAGGATCACGAGCGGGCCTCCTGCTCGTCCGGTACGACGGAGGTTCGCGGCGCCGGCCGGGGTGTGGCGCGGTGGCGTAACAGCATCGCCTCGCAGTGGTCGAGCCAGCGGATCTCGGCCTCGGCGCCGAAGATCATCGACTCGACGACCAGCTGCCAGGAGATCTCGCCGTCGCTGCTGTTGCGCTTCAGCCGGGTCAGCTCCTGCAGTGACTGCATCGTCGACATCCGCTGTCGCTGGACCACCGCGCCGACGTCCACGCCGGGCACTGCGAGCGCCAGCGCGAGCTTGATCGCGAGCTCGTCCCGCGGTCGCGACTCCCGGGTCACCGGTGTCTCGAACCACTTCGCCAGCTCGTCGCGCCCGGCACCGGTGATCTCGTACATCGACCGGCCGTCATCCTCGACGGTCGCCGCCCGGGCCGCCGCGGCCTGGACGAGCCCGTCGCGCTCGAGGCGCGTCAACGTCGTGTAGACCTGCCCGATGTTCAGCGGCCAGGTCGCTCCGGTGGCGGCCTCGAACTCACCCCGCAACTGATAGCCGTACTTCGGCCCGTCCTGCAGCAACGCCAGCAATCCGTGCTTGATCGACATAGATACTGAGTATGCATACCGAGTATGCGGGCGTCAATCGTCGCGGGTCAGACGGCGTACGAGCCGGGCGGTGATCGCCTGCACGTCGTACGGGCGGCCGGTGCCGGGCGTCAGCTGGTCGAGGACCAGGCCGTCGATGGCGAAGTGCAGCAGCCGGATCTCCTCAGCGCCGCCCGGCAGACCTGCGTTGGCGTTGAAGGCGACGTCGGCGTCGAAACCCTGCCGGAGTGTGCGCGACAGGATCTCGTGCAGGCCCGGACGGCGGGCTGCTTCCAGACGGAGCTCGAGCAGGGCGAGTGTGATCTCCGGGCGGCCGAGCAGGCGCTCGACGATGTAGTGCACGTAGTCCGTCATCAGGTCGAGGCTCGGCTCGCGCTCGGCGAGCGGTGCGATGACGGCCTCGTCCGGCGCCAGTCGCTCGAAGATCCGCTCGCCGAGCGCGCCGAGCAGCGCGTCACGCGTCTTGAAGTAGTTGGACGCCGTCCCGGCCGGGAGTCCGGCGGCGGCGTCCACGGCGCGGTGGGTGAGGCCGCGGGCCCCTGCCTCCGCGAGCACGGCGAGGCCGGCGTCGGCCAGCTGGGTACGACGTTCCGGATTCCGGGGCATGTTGACAAGGCTAACAGAGTTCCACTACAACTGTCGTACACAACAACAACAGCTGTAGTAGTCAGGAGAACGTATGCAACCCGCGGCATTCGGCGCGACCGTCGTCACCGACCACCCCTCGGAGGTCGCCGCCTTCTACACGCAGTACCTCGACCTGCAGGTCGGGATCGACCTCGGCTGGTTCATCACGGTCCGCCGGGGCGCGGCCGACTGGGAGCTCGCGATCATGGAGCGCGGGCACCCGACGATCCCGGCGGCGGTGTCGGCGCAGAAGGAGAGCAGCAACGTCTTCGGCTTCATCGTCGAGGACGCGGACAAGGTCGCCGCCGCGCTCCGCACCGGCGGTGTGGAGCTGGAGACCGAGCCGATGACCGAGGTGTTCGGGCAACGGCACTTCTTCGTCCGCGACCCGGCCGGCACCTGGATCGACGTGATCCAGCTGGTCGCGCCCGACCCGGAATGGGCCGCGGCCAACCTGCCCACGGCGCCATGACCCCGGGCTGCGGATCTCCCACACTCACCAAGTCCGCTCCGGCGGCACAAACCATCGTCGGCTGAGCGTGACGACCGGCCGCGGCTGCGAGTTGGTGAGTGGTGGAGGTCCGCCTCAGAGCGTGAGCAGCACCTTGCCGAGCTGCGTCGACTGCTCCAACGTCTCGTGCGCCTTGGCGACCTCGGCCAGCGGGAACGTGGAGTGCACGATCGGCCGGACCTTCTTCTCCGCGATCAACGGCCAGACGTGGCCGACGACCTCGGCGATGATCCGGCCCTTGTCCGCCACCGAACGGAACCGTAGGCCGGTCGCGATCACCGAACCGCGCCGGCTGAGCAGTCGCCCGAGGTCCAGCTCACCCTTCGCGCCGCCCTGCATCCCGATCACCACGAGCCGCCCGTCGTAGGCGAGCGTCTTCACGTTGTCGGTCAGGTACTTGGCGCCCATGATGTCGAGGATCACGTCGGCCCCGGCGTCGTTGGTCGCCTCCTTCACCACCGACGCCCACTCGGCTTCCTTGTAGTTGATCGCGACGTCCGCGCCGAGCCGGGTGCAGAACTCCATCTTCTCCGCGTTGCCGACCGTGGTCAGCACGCGCGCGCCGTGCGCGACGCCGAGCTGGATCGCCATCGTGCCGATCCCGGACGAGCCGCCGTGCACGAGCAGGGTCTCGCCTGGCTTGAGGTGCGCGGCCATGAAGACGTTCGACCAGACGGTCGCGACGACCTCGGGCAGCGCGGCCGCACTCACCAGGTCGACGCCGTCCGGAACCGGCATCACCTGCGGAGCCGGTACGACGACCTTCTCGGCGTATCCGCCGCCGGCCAGCAGCGCGCAGCACTCGTCCCCGACCGACCAGCCCTCGATCTCGGCGCCGACCGCGGCGATCCGGCCGGACACCTCGAGACCGATCGTCCCCGGCGCGCCGGGTGGCGGCGGATAGAACCCCTGCCGCTGCAGCAGGTCGGCACGGTTCACCCCGGCGGCGACGACGTCGATGACCACCTCGTCGACAGCCGGTTCCGGGTCCGGGATCTCGCCGATCCCGAGCACGTCGATCCCGCCCGCACCACTACACACGACAGCTCGCATGCGGCCCAACCTAAGAGGTCCCGCCAAGAGATGCCACCTGCTGCGCGCCGCTCGCGACGGTGTCACCTCTTGGCGCGACCTCTTACCCTCAGCGCTCGACGAGCTTCGCCATGTCTCGAGCGATCGAGTCGAGGTAAGTGGTCTCGCCTATCGACTTGAACCAGTCCCATAGTTCGAGCGAGTGGTAGAGCCGGTACAGGTCGATTCGGTCGTCGGGGACGGGCCCGTACCCGTCGGTGAGACCGGCGAGCTTCTCGGCGTTGTCGTGCACGGAGTACTGGATCGTCTTCGCCAGATCCACGAGCGGGTCGGCGGCGATCGCGTTCTCGACGTCGATGAAGCCGTTCACGCGCCAGGTGTCCGGATCCACGAGGATGTTGCCTTCGTGGAAGTCGTTGTGACACAGGACCGCAGCCGTGTTGTCCGCGAACAGGTGCGCGTGCCGGTCGACGTGTGTCGCGATCTCGGCGTGCAGCTTCGCGTCGCCGCCGAGCTGCTCGAACTCCTGCAGCTTCTTCGCGAACTGCCGTCGCATGTACCGGTCGTTGTCCGGCAGCGGGTCGAGGATCTCGTCGGTCAGATACCCATACGCCGGTTGGCCGATCCGATGCACCCGGCGCAATAGTTCGCCGAGCTGGGCGTACATCGCTCGCCAGTCTGGCGGCTCGACCTGAGACAGCGGTACGCCGTCGATCTTCGACAAGATCGTGACGCCGTCACCGACGTGCAGCACGCGCGGGATCGAGCCGCCGACCTCGGGCTCGAGCATCGAGTACACGTGGACTTCCTTGGCCTGCTTCCAGCGCCACTCCGGCGCGTAGACCTTCACGATCAACGGATCGCCGGCCGTCCGCACCTCGTACACGGTGCTCAGTTGTCCGCCGGTGCGTTCGATCACCTCGCCGGCCTCGACTCCCAGCGCGTCCCGGGCCAGCTGCGCGACATCCATGTGTCGAACTTATGGACGGCGTCCAGCGGTTTTCAGTCGTCCAGGTCCGCCCAGGTGTCCACGTCGTCGCCCGCGTGGGTCGGGTCGGTCCAGGTGAGGTCGAGACCGGCGAGCGTCCGGCGTACCGACTTGTCCCTCGGGTCGCCGACTTGCTGGATCGCTGCGGCCAATGCGGTACGCCGGTACGCGGTGGCTAGCTGCTGCTCTTGGCCGTCCGTGTCGCGCAATCCGTGTCCGTCGTGCTCCGCGATCCCCCCGACGAGCGCTGTCACATCGGCTTCGGTGATCCACGGCAGGTCACAGCTCACCACGACGACGATGGGCGCTGCCCCGTGCTGAAGTCCAGCCGCGAGTCCCGCGACCGGGCCGCCCGACGGCGGGTCCTCGACGGTCCAGCTCACGTCCCGGTACGTCGTACGCACCGGGCCGACAACCACGGTCGACACGGCTCGTGCCGTGGCCGTCAGTACCCGATCCAGAAACGACACCCCGTCGAGCACCAGCATGGCCTTGTCCACGCCTCCGAACCGAGTGGACCCGCCCCCAGCCAGCACGATCGCATCGAACTCCACAGCTGCAGTCTCGCATCAGCCCTTCGGCATCCGCGTCTCTCTGGCCTGTCGCCTTCGCTCACGTCACGTGAGGTTCAAGTCGTGGGTTTGTGCGGCACCATGGGGAGATGAGGATCGCCGTGGTGCAGACCGCCAGCAGCTACGACAAGGCCGCCAACCGGGACGCGGTTGCCAGGCTCGTCGCGGATGCGGCGCAGGGCCGGCCGGACCTGGTCGTGCTGCCGGAAGCGATGATGTCCGACTTCGCGGTCGAAGGTGAGTCGGTGGCGGAGGCCGCCGAGGCGCTGGACGGTGAGTTCGTCACGACCCTGCGGAAGGCCGCGGTCGAGCACGGGGTCGCGATCGTGGCCGGGATGTTCGAGCGCAGCTGCGACCAGCATCGGCCGTACAACACGCTCCTGGCGGTCGGTGCTGACGGTGTGCTGCTCGGCGCTTATCGCAAGATCCACCTGTACGACGCCTTCGGGTACAAGGAGTCCGACCAGCTCACCCCGGGTGACGTAGCTCCGGTGGTGATCCAGGTCGGCGATCACTCGCTCGGACTGATGACCTGCTACGACCTGCGGTTCCCGGAGCTGTCGCGCGCTCTGGTCGACGCTGGTGCGGAGGTGCTCGTCGTACCGGCCGCCTGGGTCCGCGGACCGCTCAAGGAGCACCACTGGACGACGCTGCTCACGGCCCGCGCCGTCGAGAACACCTGCTACGTCGCGGCGGCCGCACAGAACGGCAAGAAGTACTGCGGCCTCAGCCAGGTCATCGACCCGCAGGGCGTCGCTCTCGCGTCGGTGGGTGAGGCAGACGGACAGGCGGTCGCCGAGATCTCGGCCGAGCGGCTGGCCGACGTACGCAAGCGCAACCCGTCGCTGCAGAACCGCAGGTACACCGTCACACCCCGTTGACCAGTGCGCGGACCGGCTGGTCCGAATCACTCCCTGACCCGTTAGCCTCCTGGGCGTGGCGGATGGGTTTGATCTGGAGCATCACGGCGATCTCGAGGTCGGCGACGGGTTGGTCGACCTCGCCGTCAACGTCCGCGCGGGCACACCGCCGCGCTGGTTGCTCGACGCGATCACGGCGAGCCTGACCGACCTCGCGGCGTACCCGCGGCAGGACGCGGCCGTCGCCGCGGTCGCGCACCGGCATGGCGTCGCGCCGGACCGGGTGCTGCTCACCGCCGGAGCCGCGGAGGCGTTCGTGCTGATCGCGCGGGCGTTCCGGCCGCGGCACCCGGTCGTGGTGCATCCACAGTTCACCGAGCCCGAGGCGGCGCTGCGTTCGGCCGGGCACCTGGTCGACCGGGTGATCCTGCGGCCCGAGAACGGGTTCGTGCTCGATCCGTCCGCCGTACCGGCCGATGCGGATCTCGTGATCATCGGCAACCCGACCAACCCGACGTCGGTGCTGCACCGCGCCGACGAGCTGCGCGAACTGGCCCGGCCCGACCGGATCCTGGTCGTCGACGAGGCGTTCATGGACGCCGTACCGGGGGAGCCCGAATCGCTCGTCGGCGCGTCGATCCCCGGGCTCGTGGTGGTGCGGAGCCTGACGAAGACGTGGGGACTCGCGGGACTGCGGGTCGGGTACGTCGTCGCCGGCGCGGGACTCGTCGAGCAGCTGGCCGCCGTGCAGCCGCACTGGCCGGTGTCCACTCCTGCGCTCGCGGCGGCAATTGCCTGCAGCAACGAGCGGGCCGTCGCGGAAGCGGCGCAGGCGGCGCTCGACATCGAACGCCAACGTGTCCATCTGCTTGACAGTCTCCGAACAGTGAACGGACTCTCGACGTTCGGCGTGGCACGGGCGCCGTTCGTCCTCGTCCACCTCCCTGGCGCCGCCGGAGTGCGGGAATCCCTGCGTGGGCAGGGATTCGCGGTGCGGCGCGGGGACACGTTCCCCGGGCTCGGGCCGGACTGGCTGCGGATCGCCGTACGGCCCGAGGACGTCACCGACCGTTTGGTGAAGGTGCTAATCGAGTTGGCGCTGTAACGCGACGGGGGTTTAGCTGAGGTCCACTTTGCGCACAAGATGACCAGTGCCCCGGCTGGTATGTCTCGGGCAACTTCTGGCCGTTCGCGAAGGGAGCAGCACAATGGGTCTCGACGATGACGACATGAACACCTCGTCCGAAGGCAGCGGTGAGCACGGAGGCGGCTCGACGGCTGCTCCCGGTGGTGGGTACGGCGGGCAGTCGTCGGACGGTGGTGCTGACGGCGGGGCCGATGGCGGCGCGGGCTTCGGCGAAGGGCCGGCCGACGGCGGTGCCTCGCAGGGCACGCAGGACGGTGGCGCCGACGGCGGTGCTGGGGGCGGCTTCGGCGAAGGGCCTGCTGACGGTGGGGCTTCGCAGGGTACGCAGGACGGTGGCGCGGACGGCGGTGCTGGCGGCGAGGGCGTCGCGGACGGCGGGGCCAATCCGGGTGGCGCTGACGGTGGTGCCGACGGCGGGGCAGATGGTGGAGCCGGTGGCGGCTACGGCGAAGGGCCTGCTGACGGTGGCGCCTCGCAGGGCACGCAGGACGGCGGCGCCGACGGTGGTGCCGGCGGCGAGGGCATCGCGGACGGCGGGGCCAACCCAGGTGGCAGTGACGGCGGGGCTGACGGTGGCGCGGGTGGCGAGGGGCCCGCGGACGGTGGCGCGAACCCGAACGCGACTGACGGCGGTGCCGATGGCGGCGCGGACGGCGGCGTCGGCGGGAACTCCGGAAGCTGGTGACCACGGTGCCGGAGGCCGGGCCGTTCCCGCAGAACAACCATCCGGCCGAGCAGTCGGCGCCGGACGGCGGTGAGCTGTTGCGAGCTGAGCGCCCGGCCCTCCGGCGCTGTATAGCGGGCGATCTGGACGAGTTCGCCAACTCCTACTGGGGTTCGCGGGCCTTGCTGTCCCACGGGCCCGACCTCCCCGCGCCGTACGACGACCTGTTCAGTCTCGACGCCGTGGACGAACTCCTGTCCCGTCGTGGCCTGCGGACACCGTTCTTGCGGATCGCGAAGAACGGGTCGGTGGTCGGCGACGGCCAGTTCACCGGATCGGCCGGTGTGGGTGCGGAGATCGCGGACCAGGTGCGGGACGACAAGGTGGCCGCGCTGTTCGCGAGCGGGCACACCGTCGTCCTGCAGGCGCTGCATCGCACGTGGCCGGCGCTGGTCGACTTCTCCACTCAGCTGTCGGCCGACGTGGGGCACCCGGTGCAGATCAACGCGTACATCACCCCGGCTGAGTCGCAGGGGTTCGCCGCGCACTACGACGTACACGACGTGTTCGTCCTGCAAGTCGCCGGTGAGAAGTACTGGACTGTGCATGAGCCGGTCCATGTCGACCCGCTCCGCAACCAGCCGTGGACCGATCACGCGCGGGCCGTTGAAGCGGCAGCGCGTGACAAGGCGCCGGTAATCGACGACGTACTGCGGCCTGGTGACGCGCTCTACGTGCCGCGCGGTTTCCTGCACTCGGCGAAGGCACTGGGTGGTGTGAGCGCGCACTTGACGGTGGGGCTGCACACGCTGACGCGCTACCTGTTGGTGCAGGAACTGGCTGCTCTTGCTGCTAACCAGCCGTCGCTGCGCACTGCGCTGCCCCTCGGCTTCGACCCAGGCGATCCGAAGCAACTGGCCGAGGTCCTGCCCGAGGTGGTCGAGCTCTTCACCCAAGAGCTCCGTACGGCGACCCCGGACGCGCTGGCCAACCGTCTGCGCCGACGCACGTGGACGAGCAACCGCCCGGCTCCGCTGCCACCGCTGGCCCACGCCGCCTCGATCGCGTCCCTCGCAGTCGGCACGACGGTCCGCCTCCGCGCCGGCCTCCGCTGCCGCCTCGTCCCCGGCGACCCGCTCGTCCTGCAACTACCCGACCGCACCATCACCTTCCCGCCAACCACCGCCGCAGCAGTCACCGAACTGATCTCCGGCGCCGAGTGCAAGGTAGGCGACCTCCCAGAGCTCGACGACGCAGACCAACTAGTACTGGTCCGCCGCCTCCTCACCGAGGCAGTCATCGTCGCCCAGTAGGTCGTCGACTCTGGGCCCGCTCACGGTGGTGTGCATCAGCCGACGGTCCCGGGTACGCCGTGCGGCGTGCGGTCAGGGGATCCTGGTAGTTGAAGTGGCAACAGTATCGTGAGGTGGTGTGGACCGAGACGGCGTCAGGTATCGACCGGAGACCGGCTGTGCAGCGCAGGCCGACCTCCGTCGCGACGCCCTGACCGCGACCGCTCCCCCCGCCGAACGCTGGCTCCTCATCGAATCCCATACCCCCTGGCCCCGCCAGGCCCTCACCTCCCTCGGACACAGCGGGCTTCGGGAGGGTTTGTCAGGTGGGGAGTTGGGTGCTCTGGTGGCGCGGATGTGTCGTGAGGCTGGGATTCGGCCGGTGTTGATCCGGCGGTATGGGCGTGTGGATCGGAGCGGGCCGCGGCGTTGGGGGCTGGTGGACTGTCGGCCTCGGCGTGAGCTTGTTCGGTGGGGTGAGCTGCCGGCTGACGAGCACCTGCTCGAGGTCCTCGCCGGCAACGATCCAGGACAGGTCAGCGACGAACCGGTGTATCTCGTCTGCACACACGGTCGCCACGACGCGTGCTGCGCCGTCCGTGGACGGCCTGTCGCCGCAGCGCTGGCGACCGCCTACCCGGAACGCACCTGGGAATGCAGCCACATCGGCGGTGACCGCTTCGCGGCGAACGTCGTCGTCCTGCCCCACGGCCTGTTCTACGGGCATGTCCCACCGGCCCGCGCCGTCGAGCTCGCCAAGCGGTACGACGAGGGTGTCGTCGTACCCGATCTCCTCCGTGGATCAGGTGCGTTCAACCCCGCCGTCCAAGCCGCTCAGCACTTCGCCCGCGCCGCCGGTCACTCACCCGCGGTCGGCAATCTCCTTCCGCAATCCGTCGAAGTTCTCGACGACCACCGCTGGCGAATCCTCCTCGCATCCACCAACGGCCCGCTCGCCGTCGAAGTCTCGGCGCACCTCGACACCGTCGATGCCCGCCTGACCTGCGCAGGTTCCTCTCCCGCCCAGGTCCGTCGCTTCGAACTGCACTCCCTGATCACCGCCTGAGGGTCAGGACGGATCGACCGGGCGGTCCGAAGCGTGCTCGCCGAAGTACGCCGACTGGCGCGCCATGATGTCGCGCATGGACGTGCCGCGCGGCACGCCGTACACCGTCCCGGGGAAGTCCAGGTCGCGCTGGATCTGCCACAGCTCCTCGTGCCGGTCGGGGGAGAAGAGCTGGGCCGGGTCGCCGGCTGCGATCCATCCGATCGGGAGGACCGTGCCTGCTTCCAGCCGCGAATTCACGTGCAGCACGCTGTTGATCCGAAGCTCCGCGCCTGCGCCGGCGACAGAACCGGGGAACAACGCGGCGCCCGTGGCGATGAAGACTTCGTCCTCGACCGTGGCGCCGTTGACGTGCGCATGGGGACCTACCAGAACCGCGTCGCCGATCAGGGCGGGATGGTTCGCCCGGCCGCGCACCAGGGCGTTCTCCATCACCACACTGTTCTCACCGAGCCGGACTTCGCCGTTCTCCGCGGTCAGTACAGCCCCGTGCAGGACTCTGCTGCCTTCGCCGAGGACGACGGCACCGCAGAGCACGGCCGATGGGGCGACGTACGCGGATTCGGGCATGACCGGTCGACGGCCGCGGTGTTCGAGCAGCATCTGTCGCTGTCCTCTCGTCGCTTGATCACCTCGCTCCAGCTTGTCTACCCGGTCGATGCGGACTCTCCACTGCCCGGGTCCTCACAACCCGGGCGGCGGTGTCCTCCGGGCCGTCCACATCGAAGGTGGCAGGCTCGGTCCGGCGGACAATCCGGGTGGAGAACCGCGAACTGAGCCAACATTAGAACAGATGTTCGACGCGATGCAACGCATCCTGACAGGTCAGGTGTCATGTCTCAAGACACCGGTGACGAATCTGTATCAGGACATCGGTGACGTTTCCGGGCACTTGGTGGTGACACTTGTTCGGCCCGGCGCGCAAGGTATGTCCTTCCGGATCTGCCGATGTGCGTGCGCCGAGGGGCCGGGTGCCAGACACTTCAGTTGTGGATCTGCTGAGAGAGCTGCTGGAACAGGACAGAGACGGATTCATGGCGGATACACTTCAGCGTGAACTTGACGCATCCGGTCCGGAGGACAGACGCAGCCAGTTCACGTGTTTGACGTCGATCTCGACTTCGGGCATGGCATTGCGACCGTTTACGACGTCCTGGACGTCAACCGGTCGCAGACCTACCCCCTCTCCGAACTCCAGACCAGACTCCCAGGTGCCACACCCCACTGACCTGCCGTTGTCGGTGAAGCACGGATCTGCCGATGTGGGGACGTGGCAGATCGACAGCCGCGCGGAGAGCTTCCGTCCTACCGTTCAGGTCGGGCTCTCACGAAACTTGCCATGTCAGGTGGAGGCAGCAGGTCGGTCACGACGCTCTCGACTCTTCGAGGGAAGTCGGGACGCAGTCCGCCCTTGTCCCAGACGTCGCGGTCGAAGTCGCCCAGAAGGACCGATTCGCCGCGGTCAGTGCCCGGGTGACGACCTGGGATGATCTTAGGCGTGGAACCTGATATCCCTGCCTTGCCGGGCCGGGATGAGATTCGGCGGTACAACCTGGACCGGCTCAACCAAGCGTTGCGGCGTCCCGGAATGTGGGGTGGAGAGGTCACCATCCGCTTGTTCCTGGATGCTGTCGCCTTCGTTGACGGAGGGCACGAAGAGTGGGGGCGGGAACATGACGACCTTCGGGCCCGAGCTGCGTTCACCTCCGTTGGTGTTCGCGGTGCGTTTGCGGCGATCCTGCCCAGATACGCGGACACGGATGCAGCGGTGGCCTCGGTTTACGCGGAAATCGCTTGGCGACACGGTTGGCTGACCGTTGATCGAACCCTGCCAGACCAGGAACACCGGCAGCTGAGCGCCGACAGCGGTCGGTGGGGTGCTCGGGACTTCCAGCTTGATGAGATCCAAGCCGAACTCGGGCCGCCTTCGGTGTTGTTTGGTGGCCACAACCCGCGGTACGGCAAGACTCTGGCCTATGCCCCTACGGACCGAGACAGCGGCTTGGTCTGCCTGCACTTCGCGGGCACCTACGACTGGACCGCCCCCGATCCGCAGCCGGAAACCCAGCCCGTGCTCGTGGCGGTCCGGTACGGCGGCGGCGCCTTCGCAGATACGTTCACCTTCACCCCGATGGGCGATGCGTACCGCGACAACGGTGAGATGTAGCCGCCCTGCCGAGCGAGGAACAAGGCCATTCGCCTGATGCGCGGACATGCCGCGGAGAGTACGCGTGCGCTGGCCGACGGGCGCTAGAACGGGTTCTCCGTCTTCTAGACAGCGTCGAAGGTGTCAGTGTCGATGCCGCGGCTCTCCAAGACAGATAACGCCTCGGCAAGCGAAGCGAAGGTCTCTTGGGAGACGACGACATAGTCTCCCTCGTCCCGAGGCCAGTCGGCCGGGTCGACGCCGACCGGGACCTCGACCTCCAGAAGGTGCACTCCGCCGCCGAGCGGGCCGAGCCGGAGCCAACGGCGGTGAGAGTCGCGTCGCTTGGCGACCTCCGCAACAACGGCGTTGCCAAGCATCCTGACCTGGTTCCGCACTTCAGTCCGCACCAGTGGAGTCGGCCAGACCGAACGTCCGGATTTGCCGCTGAGCGAGCGCGCCAGGTCGGGCCGAGCAGATGCCGTGGTTGGCCACGAGAGTCACCGATGTCTTGAGAGATCGAGTGTCACCCACGTCCTGACACAGAGCTGTCACCGATGTCCTGAGACATCACATCCTGACAGGTCGAGGAACCGGTCGGTCAGAGCCGCTCGGCACTGAGCCGCGGCGCCGCGCGAGCCAGCACGTAGAACGTCAGGCTCGCGACGAGTGCGAGCGCCGCCAGCACCAGCCACGGCAGTTCGTGCCGCACCTCGAAGAGCTGTGCGAAGAACGCCGGCGCCAGCACGCTCGAGAAGGTGAACGAGTACTGCCAGTACGACAGGTACTTGCCCCGGCCGACCACCGGCGACACCGCGGCCGACAGGGCGTTGTTCGTCGCCGCGTGCAGTACGTCGGCGAACGCGTAGCAGGCCGTGGCGAGCACCAGCACCGGGACGACCCATCCGCCCGGGATGTGCACCTGCAGCGCCATCAGCAGCGCCCAGGCGGCGTACGTGATGCCGGCGACCACCATGACGTTCGTACGACGCCGACGCTCGGTGTGTCGTACGACGAGCGTCTGCCCGGTCGCCAGCACGACCGCCGTCGCCGCGATCAGTACGCCGACCAGCCACTTCGGCACCGCCAGCGCCTCGGTGACGTACACGGGCACGCCTACCCCGAGCATCATCGTGCAGAGCGCCAGCAACGTGTTGGCCGCGATCAGCGCCAGGAACGTCTTGTCCTTGCGCAACTGCGGCGCCGGTCCGCTGTCCTGGTCGGCGCGCGCATGGTGTGACGGGTGCAGCCGCAGGAGGAGCAGTCCGGCGACGTAGAAGGTCACCGCGTTGAGAGCCATCGCGAACAGGAACGGTGCGTCACCGCCGATCGCCAGCAGCCACCCAGCCACCAGCGCGCCCAGGGCGAGGCCGCCGGCCTGCATCATGCCGCCCAGGCCGAACCACTTGTCCCGCTCGCCCTTGTCGGCGACATCGTCGAGCAGGCTGAAGATCGCTGACCAGAACACGCGCTGCCCGGTCGTCGTGACCAGCGCGCACAGGAACAGCAGCCAGATCGACCGCCCGAAGAAGAAGCCGGTAAACGCCAGGCCCTGCGCGAACTGGGCGGCCACCACCAGGTTCCGCGGGCCGACCCGATCGATCACCACTCCGACCGCTGCCGGGGCCGCGATCGAGAACAGCGTCGCGACCGTCAGCATCACGCCGGCGGTGCCGAGCGGGATGCCGGCGACCTTGTTGATGAACAGCAACAGCAGCGGGCCGGCGCAGCCGCCGCCGAACGAGTCGATCGCCAGACCGGCCAGCAACGGGACCCGGCCGCGAACGTTCGGCAGGCCGAGTGACGCGGCTGCGGGCATGGCGGAGCGCTCCCATCGGGTCGGTTTCGGCGGCTGGCGAACCGTAGCAAGCGCTCGCCAGCCCATTCCAACCCATTTCAGTCGGCCGCGGACACCCGTCGTACCGCAACGTTCCGTAGCGGGCGCCAAACCACCGCTGTCATTACCACCATCGCCACGAACGCGATCGCGAACGGTGCGGCCAGCCCGAACCGCTGCGCCAGTACGCCGCCCAGCGCGGAGCCGACCGCAGCACCGCCCACTGAGGCCAGCAGGTACACGCTGTTCACCCGGCCCATCAGAGCGTCCGGTGTGGCGAGCTGACGCGTTGTGGTCGAGACAATGCCCCACACCACCGCGTGGACGCCGAACACCGCCATGGTCGCGCCGGCAACCCACGGGCTCCTGGTGAGCGCCAAGATGAGGTGGACCGTCGTCTCGATGACCAGCCCGGCGCGTAGCAGCGTCACAGAGCCCAGGCGCGGCTCCAGGAAGTGGTACGTCGGCATGCCGAGCACACCGCCCACTGCGCCGACTGACACGAGCAGGCCGAACTGTGTCTCGGTCAGACCGAGCCGCTCGCGCGCGAACAACACCCAGGTCGCGAACGCGGCGCAGAAGGTGATGTTCATGACCAGGATCGACAAGGCAAGCGTCCGTACGCCGGAGTGGTGCCAGAGCCAGCGGACTCCTTCGCGGACCTCCTGCCAGATGGCTGTCCGCGCGGAGTCGTCCGGTAACGGCGGACGGACTGCGACGCGGGCGATCAGAGTCGCCGCGGCAGCGAAGGTGATCGCGTCGAAGACCAGCGGGATACCGGCCCCCGCAGCGAACAGCAGTGCGCCCAGCGGCGGTCCGCCGAGTTGCTGGAGCACAGTGCCGCTGGCGAACAGCCGGGCGTTGGCTTGTCCGAGGTGATCCTTCGGTACGGCGCTGACCAGCAGCGCGCCGGATGCGTTGTCCGCAAGCGTTTCCGCCGTACCGAGGAGGAAGAGTGCGACGTACACCGCCCAGAGCGGACCGGTGTCGAGCAGTACGGCGAGACCGAGCGCGGCCAGGACGATCGCGCGAAAGGTGTCTGCGGCAACGATCATCAACCGGCGGTCGAGCCGGTCGACGAGGACTCCGCTGAACAACGCGAACAACAGCCAGGGCAGCTGCTGGACGAACGCGGCGGCACCGACCGCCGCGGGCTCACTGGTGATCGAGGCGACGAGCAACGGACCGGCGGCGATCAGCGCACCGTCACCGAGGTTGGAGATGATCGCGGCCGGAAAGATCTTCCGGAAATCCGCTCCGAGCTCGGACGGAGCCAGGTAGGCACCGAGAGAACGCATATGGACTCCTGAGGGCATGACGAATCGATGGCCCCCGGCCGAGCAGCCGGCCGGTCCCGCCCGGTCAGAACGTCAACGTGCCGACCGGCCGGTGTGTGCGATGCCCTCGAACGACCGAGACATTGCTCCCACCTCCGTCCATACCCACAGCGACGACCTCGCCGCTGCGCCGACCCTACCGGCCCCTCCCCACCCCCGCACTCCGTTTCCACCCGGTATCCTCAACCCTCGGCGGCAACGCCAGGAGGGTTCGCATAGCGGCCGAGTGCGCTGGTCTTGAAAACCGGTATGGCGGGTGACCGTCATCGTGGGTTCGAATCCCACACCCTCCGCTCTGTGATGTCTCAAGACATACCGGACAGGTGAACCCACGATTCGTGGGTTCACCTGCTTGTTTTGGGGATGGGTCCGGGTGGTCTGCCGGTGGGCTGGTAGTCGCGGTCTGGGTCGAGGACCAGTTCGCGGAGGAGTTCGCCGGTGGCGGCGTCGACGACGCGGATCTGGAGGTCGTGGACGAGGATCAAGACGTGGGTTCGGGCGTGGGTTCGTCCGATGCCGATGTGGTGGAGTCGGCCGTTGACCCTGAGCGTGACCACGCCGGTGTGGTCGATCCGGTCGGTGCGGACCCGGTGGTGGATCTCGCCGGTGCGGTCGGTGCTGGGGCCGGCTTTCGGCCTGGCGGTGTAGGCGGCCGCGGGAGTGGCTCGGTGCGGCAGCGACCGGTGCGGGCGGCGCTGGTTGTACTCGTCGACGAAGGCGTCGAGCAGCGCCTGCAGCTCAGCGACTGTGGCCGGCTGGACCGGCTGGGCGCGCAGCCACTTCTTCATCGTCTGCTGGAACCGCTCTACCTTGCCGCAGGTCGTTGGGTGGTTCGGGCGGGAGTTCTTCTGGATGATGTTCAGCTTGCGGAGTTCGGTCTCGAGGCCGTTGCGGCCGCCCTTCCCGCCCGACAACCTCGTGGTGTAGACCATGCCGTTGTCGGTCAGCGTGGAGGCCGGGATGCCGTACTGCACAACGGTTTCACGGAACGTAGAGACCACGATCGGACCGGTGATCTGGGCGTGGGCGGTCACTGAGAGGGCGTAACGGGAGTGATCGTCCAGCCAGCTGATGATCTCCACGCCCCGACCGCCGGCGAGCTGGTAGTGGGTGAAGTCGGACTGCCAGCACTCGTTGGGCTGGTCGGCGGCGAACCGCAGGTACGACGACCTGGGCCGCTTCCCGGGATCCGCTACGACGGCGCCGGCCCGGGTCAGGATCCGGTGGATCGTCGCCCGCGACAACACGGTCTGGTGGTGGTGCTGCAGGTGCCACCCGACCGTGTCCGCGCCCGCGTCCAGCCCCGCCTCGACCAGCTCCTTGCGCAACCGCAAGACCAGCTCGACCGCGACCGGCGCGGTGGCGCGCGGTGAGGTCTTCGGCCGCCGCGACCGTGGCTCGAACGCCGCCTCACCCTCCAGGCGCCACCGCGCCAGCAGCTCGTACACCCACGACCGCGCCACACCGTACTGCGCGACCACCTCGGCCACCGGACGCTTCTCCACCACTACAGCCGTGCTCACCAACCGGGCCTTCGACATCCCCGAGCATCCACGAACTGTCTCCGATGTCGTGAGACATCAGTCCGGTATGTCGTGAGACACCCGTCCGGGATGTGTTGAACCACAACACCACACCCTCCGCTCTGTGATGTCTCAAGACATCGGCAACACCCGAACCCACGATTCGTGGGTTCGGGTGTTGGTCATTTGGGGTGTTTGGGGGCGGGCCCTGGGGGTCTTCCGGTTGCTTGGTAGTCCTTGGTGGGGTCGAGGACGAGTTCGCGGAGGAGTTCGCCGGTGGCGGCGTCGATGACGCGGATGTCGAGGTCGTGGACGTGGATCAGGACGTGGGTTCGGGCGTGGGTTCGTCCGATGCCGATTTGATGGAGTCGCCCGTTGACTCGCAGGGTGACCACGCCGGTGTGGTCGACGCGGTCGGTGCGGACGCGGTGATGAACCTCGCCGGTGCGGTCGGTGCTGGGGCCGGCTTTCGGGCGGGCGTGGCAGGGACCGGTGCGGGCGGCGGTGGTTGTACTCCTCGACGAAGACGTCGAGCAGTGCCTGGAGCCCGGCGAGGGCGCACACGGATCTGCTGGTGGCCGGCGGTTGGCTCGCGCTGCTCGCGGGATGCGAACAACCGCGGAATCCACACGCGTTGCGGCCGCCCAACTCAGCGCGGCGGCAGGACACCCGGAGATCGTTGGGTGGAGGCACGAGACGACCGCTCGGTTCGCCCTGACATAAGGCCAGTTCCGTCGGCCTGTCGATGCATCGCGACTGGACAGGCAGTTGCTCAGGGCGCCTGAGTTCAGGTCCAACTGACGCGCAGGCGAGCGAGTACGCGACGTCCGTCATCAGCGACGACGTCGCGCCGGAAGGGACCGAACTGTTGCCGGGCGTGATGGTGATTTGGAGCAGGCTGTTGGCCTCGGTGTGGAAGGCGGCAGAGCAAGGTGCGCTCGCGGATGATCGCGAGTGAGCTGGACCAGGAGCTGCGGCGTCGATTCCCGGGAGAGGGAAGTGTGATCGGCCTGGCGGAGGCGCTGCGAGCGGTTTGAAATCGGGACGGGTTCCCGGCTGCTGGTCAGGCACCCGAGCTTGATTCGCACTGCACTCCGCCAGGCGTCACTGCCGGGCAAACTTGTCGTCTCTGCGCTCGTACCTCTCGAGCGCATCGCGGTGGTTCAGGACGCTACGAGGATCGCCATCGTCTCGGGGACGACGGTGTCGTACTTCATTGCTTCGGCCAGCTCGTCCGATGGGTTGGCCAGCACGGCGAAGAGGACGTCGAGATCCGCGATGTCCATGACCAGGCCGACTTTGGTCCGGTCCTGGGGGTTCACGAACGTCCGGAGATTGCTGGCGCCCAACGAGGGCAGGAGCTCTTCACGCTTCGGTGATGTGAGCCAGTGGTCGGTGTCGGTGACATCGTGGGTCACGATGATCGTGGGCATAACTCCTCCTTGCGTGGTGTGTTCGGGACACCCGGCGGTGAGAGCCGGGCTGTGCTACGCCGGAGCGGCTGTGGGGACGACGCCGAGCTGTTGCATGAGCGACAGCATGTCCGCGACGCCCCAGTGCTCGCAGAGCAGGCCGGCGCCGTCGAATCGCATGATGTCGATGAGGTCCACCTCGACGCTCTTGCCGGACGGCGGCACACCCATGAAGTCGCCCTGATGGGTCCCGGTGACCCTGACTCGGGCCACGGCTTTGTCGCCGTCGATGATCAGATCCTCGACGTTCATCCGAAAGTCGGGAAAGGAGGTCAGCAGCGCCCGGAAGAAGTCGAGCGTGCCCTCCTTCGTGGTCGGAAAGCCCGGCCCGCCCTGGTGCTCGACGAAGTCGTCCGCGACCAGGTCGCCGAACCCTGCGAGGTCTCCCGCGTTGATCAGCTCGTAGGTGGTCCGCATCGTCGTAGCGTGGTCCATCGTGGCACCCCCCTTTGTCTGTGGTTGCAGCGTGCGTTGCTGCCTGCGATCGATTCTTTGAGCCGCGAGCGGCGAAGACATCACTCGATCGTGTGATGTACGGCGGTGGCGAGCGCGACCCGGTTGGACACGCCCAGCTTGGCGAACACGTGCCGGAGATGGGTGTTGACGGTGTGCGGCGAGATGTAGAGCCGCCTGGCCACGGCGCCGTTCGTGAGCCCTTCTGCCACCAGCCGCGAGACTGCCTGCTCCGTCGTGGTGAGGCTGTCCCAGCCGCCCGCCGGGCGGTGCCTCGACCCACGGGGGCCAGGCCGGATGCCGAGTTCGCGCAACCGCGCCCGGACGCGGCCCGCCCAGGCGTCGGCCCCCGCCTGCTCGTAGCGCTCCAGTGCCTCGGTCAGCAGCGTCGCTGCTTCGTCCCGACGCCCGCCATGGGCCAGTAGCCTTGCCGCGTCCTCGCAGGCGCCGGCGTGCTCGACCAGGAGCGGGGCCTGGCGGGCGAGTGTGACGGCATGGAGCATCGGCTCGACGTCGCCGTCGACCATGCCCCGGCAGCGCAGCGCCAGGGACTGAACGGTCGGAACCTCCGGTGCCAGGACCGCTCCCTCCGCTACGGCGCCGGCCACCTCGGCCGCGAGGTCACGATGGCCCAGTTCGAGACCGAGCCGCACGAGATCGGGCGCGAGACAGCGATGGTAGAAACGGCTGTCTCGTGCCGCGTCGAACCGCCAGCACCGCAGCAGCAGGTCATAGGCAGCCTGATGATCCCCCTGGGCCGCTCTGAGTCCCGCCACCGCGAAGGCGAGGACTCCAGCGTTGTAGCTGAGCTGGTCGCCGTCCAGCGAGGCGGCGATTCCGGCGGTCAGCTCGCCGGCGGTCCGATGATCCCCCACGCCCGTCGCGATGATGGCCCGGTAGGCGAGCGACTGAGACACCAGGAGCGGGTTGCCCTTCTCCAGCGCGGTCCGGCCGCCGGCGATCAGGCCGGGTACGGCGTCGTCCCACTCCCCGAGCGCGAAGGATGCCTGGGCGTCGGCCATGAGCGTCTCGGAGAGCCACCATCCCGCGCCGAACTCGTCGTCGAGAGCAGCCCGGTACGCCGCTCGCGCCTCACCGACGAGGTCACAGTCGAACAGCGCCAGGCCGAGAAAGAACTTCGGCCGCAGCGGCAGCGATCTCGTGTCGGGCGAGTTCTCAGCCAGTAGAGATGCGCGCCGGGCGTGGACCAGCGCTTCACCGAAGCGGCCCTGCCGGCCCACCGCCACCATCAACGCCGTAAGAGCCCACACCGTCATCGCCGGATCGCTCGCCTGCTCGGCGATGGCCAGTCCCTGGCCGGCGGACGCTTCGCCCGCCCTCGGATCGCCCGTATAGGTCAGGGCCCAGCCCTGCTGGGCCAGCATCAGCGCCCGATCGGAGGGCTGAAGCCGGACAGGGTCGGCGAAGCTTGCCTGGACGACGGCGGACAGCTCGGCGGCGCGGTTCTGGAGGGCCAACGCACCGACCAGCGCCACGCGCAACGGTGTGTGCACCTCGGTGGCGTGCGGCCGCGCGAGCACCGCCTGTGCGCGGTCAGACGCCTCGGCAGGCTGCCCGGCGCGCAGCAGCGCCTGGACCAACTCCGCCGACACCAGATCCGCCTCGCGATGACCGCGGGGCAGCAGCGCGTCGGCGCGGCGCGTGAGCTCGACGGCGACGGACGGCGACCGGGCCGACGCTTCACGGGCGGCGTCCCGCAACCAGGCAACCGCCTGCTCGTCACCCCGCTCCGCGCCAAGGATGAGATGATCCGCCACGTCCAGTCGATCTGCGCCCCCCGCCATGAGTACGACCGCTGCCTCACGGTGCAGAAGACGGCGGGCCGCGGGCGGCACGTGCTGGTAGATCGCGTCGTGCACGAGCTGGTGCCGGAACACGACGCGTTCGTCGGCCACGTCCAGGAGCTGAGCGTCGAACGCGTGGCTGAGATGCCGGACCACCTCGGCCGGCGGCTGGCGGGTCACGGCTGCGACGTCGCGAAGTGAAACGGAATCGCCCAGAACAGCCGTGACCTGCAGCAGTTCCAGCGCTGCCGGGGGCAGGTCGCGAAGGCGCCGAACCACAAGGTCGCTCAGCGAGGCCGGCAGCTCCGACGTCGTGACGTCGACGATGTCCCCGATGCGGCGCAGCCGGCCGTCATCGACCAGTGAGCGCACCATGGCCACGGCCCACAGTGGGTTCCCACCGGCCTTGGTCAGCATCGCGGTCAAAGTGGGGCCAGGAGAAGCCCCCAGCGCGTCGCGGGCGAGCGCGGCCACCTCGTCGGGCGACAGCGGCTGGAGCTGCAGGGTGTGCGCGCCCCCGGCCGCTAGGTCGGTGAGCAGCAGTTCCAGCTGAGCGGACCGCGGCGAGGACCGGGCTGTCACCACGACAAGCAACGCCGCCAGGGGAAGCTGCCGTGCCACCGACAGGATCGTCAAGAGACTTGCGCTGTCGGCCCAATGGATGTCCTCGGCCACCAGCAGCACCGGGCTCTCCGAGCACATGCTGTCGACCAGGTCCACGATCTCCTCGACGACCCTGTATTGGATGTCGCCGGCGGGTGGCGCAGACATCCCCAGGCCCCGGCCGTCCAGCAGCTCGCCGATCGCAGCCCTGCGCGGGTCGGGCGACCGCCGGCTCAGACTCAGGGCCTCAGCAACCACACCGAACGGGCGGGTGCGCTCGAAGGGATGCGCCTGGCCGCCGTACACGGCAACTCCACGAGAACGCGCGTCATCGACGATGCAGTCCACCAGCCGGGTCTTGCCGATCCCGGCTTCCCCCTCGATCACCAGCGTCGACGCCCTGCCCTCGCTGAGATCGCGCACGGCAGCCGCAGCCAAGGCAAGCTCGGCTTCCCGTCCGACTAGACCCCCCGGGGAAGGCATGTTCAAAGGCTCTCCCCAGGCCAGTACCAGAGTCCAGCCGTCGAAGCGGCAGAGCATTCAGAGTGGCCACGCAGACACTCTGGGTCCATTGGAACGCAGCACTTGCACCTGGCCGTTGCCCCCAAGGCCGACGTGGCCCGTGCTGTGTCGGCGGCGGTGGTCGCGCTCTGCAAGGATTGCGGCCATGGTGAGCTTTCACGCGCGGTACGTGTCCGGTGATCCCGACGACGTATGGCGCGACCTGTGCGGTCTCGGCCTTCAGGTCTTCGACGCTCCGTATCGTGAGGACGCCGAGGCGGTGGCGCGGGAGTTCGCCGGCCGGGCTCGCAGGAACGTCGAGATGCTCGTCGAGCGGCTGCAGGCGCAGGGGTTCCGGGCGGAGGTGAACGACGACGAGGGCACGCCGTGTCGTGCCCATGTTCCGCCGTCGCCGGACGCGGACGCGCTGGCCGACTGGCTGGAGACGACGTTCGCGCCGTTCCCGATGACGGTGAGCGCGTGGATCCGGCAGGTGGGCGACGTGTGGCTCGTCGGGGACTTGCCGGGGTGGTCGTCCAGCGTGCTCGCGGATCCGCTGGTGGTGCAGCTGGAATGGGCAGAGCACGGCGGTTCGCGCTCCTACTTCGAGGCCGAGCACGCCGCGTACCTGAAGGACACTGCGCGCCAGGACGCCGGTATCGCGTTCCAGCTGGACTATGCGCCCGACGAGCTCCACAAGGCGAACATCAGCGGAGACGCGCCGTACGGCATCGACCTGCCGGCCGTGGGAATCGACGGGAAGGTGGGTCCGACGATCTGGTTCGTCGACGACCTCAACACGGCGTTCGCGGCCGGCGGCTTTCCCGGTGCGCTGTGGGAAGAGGGCTACCAGGAGCCGCCCGCCGGATTGCGCGAGTCGCTCGCCGCGGGACTGCTGCGGCTCTGACAGCGGCCGATCAGCTCGCGGCGATGGTGTCGAGGTCTCGGGTGGCGAAACGGTAGTGCTCCCAGGCCTCCTCGAGGATCACGTGCAGGCAGGATCTCGTGGTTTCGGGGTTCGCGTTGTGCGGGTTCTTACGGGCTGTGTCGAGCTCGGCCGGTGTCACCGTGGCGATGAAGTCGCGGACCAGGCCGAAGCGGCTCGCGTGGACTTCGAGCACCTCGGCGTACGGCGGGTGGTCGGGCGAGCCTTCCACGCCGTACCGCAGGCCGAGCGGGTGGAAGTCCTCGCGCTCGAGCACCGATCGGCCGAACCACAGGTCGATGGCGTGCACCAGGTGCCGCAGGGTCTGCGCGAACGACCACTCGCCGCCCACGGAAACGTCGGCGGTGCCCGAGGGCATGGTCGCCACGCGGTCGATCGCGGTCGCCCAGGTCCGCTCGACCGCGGTCCACGCGGCGCGGAGGCCGTCCGGGTCCTTGGCCCGGCGCTCCGCCCGGCCCGGGAACCGGCGGTTCAGCTCGTCCTCGACGTAGCCCGAGACCTCGACGCCGTTCACCTTCAGGCTGCCGCCCGGCTCGACAATCCAGGGCGCGTCGATGTCCGCGCCCTGCAAGTCGATGCCGCGCATCACCACACCGGACAGATCGGACTCGACGAACCGGGCGCCGCGCAGATTCGCCCCGACGAACTCCGCACCCGCCAGGTCGTCGGACTCCCCGAACTTAGCCATTCTCAACTCCCTCACTAGACGTTTCGGCGAGCCTAGCCGTGACCTAGGACACAAAAGTCGTGCGCGAGACCGACGGCCCGTGGTGAGGTCGAGGGACGGATCCGAAGGTGGGAGGACACGGCTGTGGACGTTCTGAGCGCGGCAGAACGAGTGGGCTTCACGAAGCAGGCATTGACGCGGTTGGAGGGCCTTGAGGTCGGCCCCGACCCACAGGTGCCTGACGACGCCGAGGAGTTGCTGGCGTACTGCGGTGTGGACCCGGCTGATCGTGCTGCGATGCTGGCGGCGCGCCCGGACCCCGACCGCGAGCCCGAGTGGTGGGCGATCACGTGGGCTCTCGCAGGAGAGGTCGAACGGGACCTGGATCTGGCCCTGCCGTCCACAGGGTTCAGAGGCTGGCCCGCAGTACCACGGGACGCGTCGCCGACGGGACTGTTTGCGCCGACGTGGGCGCTGCTGGCCAACCTGCCGAGGCTGCGTGACCTCCATGAGCAGCGCGGCGTACCGGAGTCCGTGACGATCGCAACAGCCTCGGCGCTCGGTGGCGTGATGGGCACGCACCGGCACATCTTCGGCTGTGCCGGCGTCGGGCTGATGCCGCTCTGGGGCCCGCCACTGAGGTTCCGCGGAGCCGACTACGAGATCGGCCGGCACGACTTCACCCGCACGCACATGGGTCTGGGCGACGGCGTGTCCGGCCATGTGCTCTCCATCCACATCCCACCGATCGGCCCGCTCGACGCGCAGGAGTCGGAGGAGTCGATCGCGACCGCGGTCGAGTCGTTCGAACGCTGGTACCCGGAGGAGCCGATCGCCGGGCTCGTTTGCCACTCCTGGCTGCTGGACCCGCAGTTGGCCGAGTACCTGCGCCCGGAGTCGAACATCATCCGTTTCCAGAGCCGCTTCGACCTGCTGCCGCTGCTGCCGCCCGAGGAGCCCACCGAGGGCGACCGTGAGCTGATGCGGCTTGGTTTGCACCTGGAAGTCCCAGATCACCAACTGACTGACGAGGACCTCGCCAAGATCCCGCAGGAGACCACGCTGCAAAGAGCGTTCGTCAAGCACCTGCGAGCTGGCGGGCATTGGTACGCACGGACGGGCATGCTGAAGAGATGGAACTGACGATCCCGGTCGGGCAAGACACGGTCTGGACCGAGCATCTGGCCGGCGAGGGAGTGCCGATCGTGCTGCTGCACCCGGGCATCGGGGACTCGCGGTCGTGGGACCTCGTGATGCCAGGGCTCGACGGCAGACGAGTTGTCCGGTACGACGTCCGCGGGTACGGGCGCTCACCGCAACCGACAACTGAGTTCTCGCTGCTCGGCGACCTCGAGACAGTCCTTGACCAGCTGAACCTGGAACGGGTCCTGCTGGTCGGCTGCTCGATGGGCGGCAGTACTGCGCTCAGCTTCGCGCTGGCGCATCCGGAGCGGGTCCATGGGCTGGTGCTGCTCTGTCCAGGCATCCCCGGCTTCCCGATGCCGGAGGAGCCGGAGTTGGACGCGCAGTACGACGTACTGGCCGCGGACCGGGACGTGGAGGGGCTCGTGCAGTTCGGCCTGCGGCACTGGGCTGCAGCAGGTGCTGACGACGCTGTGGTCGCGCAGCTCCGCGCCGCTGTCCCGGCGTGGTTCGACCAGGACGAGTACCTGAAACCGGATCCGCCCGTCTACGACCGGCTGCACGAGATCCAGGCCCCGACGGTCGTCATGGTCGGCGACAAGGACCGGCCAATCCTCGCAGCCGTGGCCGGCGCCACCGCCGCACGCATCCCCGGCTGCCAGTTCGTCTGGCTCCCCGGCACCGACCACTTCCCGAGCCTCCGCGAACCACAGCTGGTGACCGACACCATCCTGCGGTTCGCAGCCGGCTAGGACGCCGGATAGGACAGATGCTGGTGGATCAGTTGCCAGCCGGTGGCGGTTCGGCGGAAGACGCGGGTGGCGCGTGAGGTGGTTTCGGTTCCGTCGGCGGTGACGTGGTCGACCGACCAGGCGACGGCCAGGTTGTCGGCGGATTCGATGGTCGGGTCGGGGACGGTGAAGGTGATCGGCCCCGGGCTCGAGGCCAGGCCGGCGGCGCAGACCTCGCGGACGGCTTGCTTTCCGGTGTAGTTGCCGTCGATCTCGTACGAGACGACGTTCTCGGCGACGGGCTCCATCAGGGCGTCCAGGTCGCCCGCGGTCGTGTCCGCGCTCCAGCGGTCCAGCACCGCCGTGATCGCGGGAGCCGCCGAGTCGTCGTGCGGGAACGAATGGTGCTCGTGCGTGACAGTCCACTGGCCGTCGATCTTGCGGAGGCCGATCGTGAGCCGCAGCAACTGTCGCGGATCGTCGTCCGCGTTGCGGCAGTGCAGCAAGGCGAAGGCGAACGCGACGTCGGCGCCCGCGGTCACGTCCAGCGACTCCAGTTCGAAGGAGGCGCCGGACTTCTGCCACTCGAAGAAGCCGGGCCAGGTGTCGCGGTACGCGTCCAGGCCGCGCACACCGTCGTACGGCGGGGGCACGTCGAACATCACCAGGTCGGGTGCGTGCTGCGCCAGCACCGTGTCCAGGTCGCCGGCGTGCACGGCCGCGACCCAGGTCTCGATCAGGGTGCGGATCGCCTGCTCGTCAGTCATGTCTCTCCCTCGGAAAGGTCGTCTTCACCCCTTACAACCTGCGATGTCCGGCAAACTCATCGCGGCAGGTCGGCGGGCAGCCCGAAGGCCGGGAAGTCCGCTTCCAGGTACGACACCACTTCGACGATCGCCGACCCTCGCAGGACGACGACGTCCAGTCCGCCGGGTACGTAGCGATCGCCCTGAAGCAGGTACGTGCCGAAGGCGAGCTGACCGTTCGCGCGAGCCGGGAGGAAGCGCCATTCCTCCTGCAGCGGCCCGTCGAGCAGGAACGCGCGGATCGCGTCCCGCCCGAGGAACCAGTCGGGCAGCGGCGGCATCGAGTACTTCGCGTCCGCCGCCAGCATGGCCACGATCGCGTCGACGTCACGCGCCTCCCAGGCCGCCACGTACCGCCGTACCAGGTCGCGCTCGCCCGACTCGCCCAACGCGCGCAGTGTCTGCTGCTGACTCGGTACGTCGCTCACGACAGCCCGTGCTCGTTGCAGCGCGCTGTTGACCGCAGCAACCGTCGTCTCCAGCAACTCAGCCACCTCGCGAGCACTGAAAGCCAGTACGTCTCGCAGTAACAGGACGGCACGTTGCAGAGCGGACAGGTGCTGCAGTGACGCGACGAAGGCGAGTTCAACGGACTCTAGCGCCAGAAGCTCGGCCTCTGGTGTCAGAGTGGACGTCCAGGTGAGCCTGCTGTCCGGATACGGGTCCAGCGTCTCCACCTCACGCCGACCGCGCCGCTCGATCAGGGTCAGGCAGCGGTTCGTCGCGATCTTGTAAAGCCACGGACGGATCGACCCGCGGTCCTCGTACCCGTGCAGGCCGCTCCACGCGCGCAGCAACGTCTCCTGGACAGCGTCCTCGGCGTCGGCGTCGGAGCCGAGCATCCGGTAGCAGTGCGCGTGGAGCTCACCACGCCACGGATCGACCAAGCGTCCGAAGGCGTGCTCGTCACCCGCGCGTGCGGCGTCCAGCAGGTCTTGCATCACCCGCACGCTAACGAGTGGTTGGCCCAGCGGTCCAGCACCGAGGCTGCCCGGCCACTGTCCACAGCTTCCTCGCAGCGTTCGAAGCAGTCAGCCAACTGCTCCAGACCGGATTCCAGCGACAGTGTGGCCACGGCGGCCGCGGCGTTCAGCAGTACGACGTCCCGCACCGGTCCGCGTTCTCCGTCGACCAGCCGGCGCAGCAGCTGTGCGTTGAAGGCCGCATCGCCGCCACGAAGCTCTGCCAAGGACGACGGCCGCAGGCCCAGCGAGCGTGGGTCGAAGACGACCTCCGACGCGGACCCGCCATGCACGACCCACATCCGTGAGTAGCCAGTCGTAGTGAGCTTGTCCAGCCCGTCGTCCCCACGGGCGACCAGTGCGGATGTGCCCCGCTCGGCGAGCGCACCTGCAAGCACGGGCAGCATGCGTGGGTTGGCCACGCCAACGAGCTGGTGCTGAGGGCGGGCCGGATTCAGCAACGGCGCCAGCACGTTGAACGCAGTCGGCACTGCCAACTCACGCCGTACGACGGCAACTTGGCGCAGGGCCGGGTTGAAGCGTGGAGCGAACAGGAAGGTCAGTCCGACCTCCGCGGCCGTCCGAGCCGCGTCAGAGGCCGACAAGTCGAGTGGAACGCCGAGCTGCTCGACCAGGTCCCCGCTACCAGCAGCAGATGAGGACGCGGCCCGCCCACCGTGCTTCACGACGGTGACACCGGCAGCTGCTGCAACCACGGCCGCCATCGTGGAGATGTTGGCCGCGCCGGTACGGTCGCCGCCCGTTCCGACGATGTCGACGAACGGTCCGTCGATCCGCACCGGCGTCGCGTGCGAGCGCAGTACCTCGGCCAGCCCATTGAGCTCGTCCGCGGTCTCTCCCTTTGCTCGCAACGCGATCAAGAACCCGGAGATCTGCGCCGGAGACGCGTCGCCCAGCACCAGTTGGTCCATCGCCCACCCGGTGTCCGCAGCCGACAGGTCGGAGCCGGCCAGGAGCGCGGAGATCAGACCGGACCACGTCCGGAGTGTTGTTGCCATCGGCATTCCTCAGGGTGCTGGGCCGCCCACGAGGAGAAGATGACAACGGCCGCCTCGCAGGAGACGGCCGGGTGGGTACGCGCGGATTCAGGCCGTCTGGTCGACGGCCCACCACATACTCGCGCGCTGGAACATGCCACCGACCTTAGCGCACGCGGTGCCGGACGTGGTCGACGGTGAAGGTGGGGACGTGGTCCCGCCCGGACTGCTCGGGGAAGTCGAACACCGCCAGCATCAGCTGCATCGGGTACGTCGGTGCGCCCTGGCAGCTGCGGATCGCCGTGCCGTCGACCGAGAACGTCGCCGTACCGCCGGACCAGTCCACGGCGTACGTGTGGAACTCCCGGACGTCGATCGGCAACCGCACCGCCTCGAAGTCCTGGGGTACGGCGGGGTCGCGGATGGTCTTGAGGCCCATGCCGACCGAGGCGGACTCACCGGGGACGACCGTGTCGCCGAACACCTCCATGACACAGATCTCCCCACAGCGGTCCGGCTGCTCCTCCAGGCCGACCATCCAGAGCGACACCATGGAGCCCGGGGCGATGTCGGCCCTGGCCCGCAGCTCGACGTACCCGCTGTCCGCGGTCCAGCCCCAGAACGGCTCCTGTTCCTCCTGTACGAGCAGACCGTCACGGTACGGCTGCTGGCCGATCGTGCTGCCCACAGGACCCGAGTAGTTACCCGACTGGATGCCGGAGACGCGCAGGTCCGGTTTGTGCGAGCCGGCGCACCAGATGCCCTGCTCGACGGGGATGCTGAGCGTCAGACACGAGTCGGCCAGGCCGTACGTCGCGGCGGACGCACTACGCGAGCTCCACTGCGGTAGGTAGTACGGCGACCACACGGACAGATCCAGGGCCGACGCGTCGAAGTCGTCCGCGAACACCGGCTGATTCATGCCCCCATGATCGGCCGATCCGGCCCGCTGTCACATCATGGTGGGCTGATCCGTCAGGGCACTGAGGAGGCAGCGGTGAACGAGCATGAGCAGCTGGCGCGGCGGTTCGAGGAGAACCGCGGGCACTTACGTGCGGTCGCGTACCGGATGCTCGGGTCGGTGGCCGAGGCCGAGGACGCCGTACAGGAGGCCTGGCTGCGGCTGAGCCGGTCCGACGTGAGCGACGTCGGCAACCTGGCGGGCTGGTTGACCACGGTGGTGTCGCGGGTCTGTCTGGACATGCTGCGCAGCCGTAAGTCGCGGCGGGAGGATTCGCTCGACACCTATGTGCCCGACCCGGTGATCGGCTCCCCGGGACCGGAGGACGAGGCGGTCCAGGCGGATGCGATCGGGCTGGCGCTGCTCGTCGTACTGGAGACGTTGTCGCCGGCTGAGCGACTGGCGTTCGTGCTGCACGACATGTTCGGCGTCGGGTTCGACGAGATCGCCACGATTGTGGACAAGTCGCCGGCCGCGACGCGTCAGCTGGCCAGCCGCGCGCGGCGCCGGGTCCAGGGCGCGCCGGCGAGTGACGGGGACACCGGCCGGCAGCGGGCGATCGTGGAGGCGTTCCTGGCGGCCTCGCGCGGCGGTGACTTCGAGGCGTTGCTGTCGCTGCTGGATCCGGACGTGCTGCTCCGCGCGGACGCGGGTACGGCGAGCGCGGAGTTCGCCGGTCCTGCGGTGTCGAAGCTCGTCCGCGGCGCGAAGGCGGTGGTCGAGCAGGCGCTGATGTTCAGCCGGATGGCGCCGTACACGGAGCCGGCGCTGATCAACGGGCTGCCCGGCGCGATCACTGTCGTCAACGGGCGGCTGATGGGCGTGATGGCGCTGACCGTCACCGACGGCCGGATCACCGAGATCGACATCCTCGCCGATCTCGACCGCCTCGAAGTCATCCCGCTGCCAGCCTGAGGATTCGCCGCGCCTGCGCCTCCGCGGTCCCCGGCGGATTGCGGTGGGCACTGGGGCCGCCCGGCCCGATCAACGTGAGCCAGAAACCGGCCCACAGGATGCGCGCCTTGGAAAAGCTGTTCGGGAGAGGAGGGTCAGGGCGGTCCACTCGCGGGTGGGTTCGTCGCGGGACCACGAGGTGTAGTGCTTGGTGAGGGTGGCGCCGGAGATCTCGACTGAGTGAGTCATCGGGGAAAGTTTGGCGGACCGTGTCGATTCCCGGCGGTCTCCTTCGACGTATGGGCAGGAAGCGGATACGGCGAAGGGGCGGGACCAGATGTCTACGCAGGCGGTTGCAGCGGTTGCCGGCGACGTGGTGGCGGGGCTGTTGGGGGCGGGGTTCAACGGTGTCGTCCGGCTGCCGGGCGAGCCGGAGTACGACGAGCAGCGGCGTTCGGTGATCCCGTCGGTGGACTCCCGCCCGCTGGTGATCGCCGAGGCGTACGCGCGGACCGACGTCCAGGCGGCGGTACGGACCGCTCGCGAGTACGGCCTACCGATCGCCGTGCAGGCGACGGGCCACGGCACGCGGGTGCCGGCCGACGGCTGCGTCCTGTTGAAGACGACCCGGATGACCGGCGTACTGATCGACCCGGAGCGCCGGATCGCGAAGGTGGCCCCGGGCGCGCGCTGGGGTGCGGTGCTCGATGCCGCGCGGCAGTTCGGGCTCGCGCCGCTGTCCGGGTCGCACCGTGACGTCGGCGTCACCGGGTACACGCTGGGAGGCGGCGTCGGCTGGCTGGCCCGCAAGTACGGGTTCGCGGCCGACAGCGTGATCCGCGCCGAGGTCGTCACCGCCGACGGCCGGGTGGTCACCGCGAGCGCCGAGCAGCACCCGGACCTGTTCTGGGCGATCCGCGGCGGCACCGGCAACTTCGGCGTCGTGACCTCGCTGGAGTTCCGCCTGTACCCGGTCCGCGAGGTGCACGCCGGCATCGTGTACTACGGCATCGACCGCGCCGCCGCGATCCTGCGCCGGTACCGCGACTGGACCGCCGCCGTGCCCAACGAGTTGAGCACCGCGGTCGTCCTGACCCGCGTCCCCGGCACCGAGCAGCGCGCGGTCGCGATCAAGGTCCTGTACGCCGGTGCCGCCGACCTGGCGGAGCACCTGCTGAAGCCGCTGTTCGAGGTCGCCGGCCCGCGGCTGGCCGGTGAACTGCGGACGATCGAGTACGCCGACGCCGCGATGGGCGGCACGCCCGCTCGGCACCTCGACTTCCTGGACACGCTGACCGACGAGGTGATCGACGAGGTCGCCGGTCTCGAGGACGCGACCGTCGAGGTCCGCCACTGGGGCGGCGCGATGGCTCACCCCGGGCCGGGCGCCGGACCGGTCGGGCACCGCGAGGCGCAGTACTCCCTGATCATCGACCGCGAGGTCTCCCTGCCCACATCGGGCCGGACGTTCGTGAACTTCCTCGGCGACCCTGGCCGCGCGGACACCGCGTACAGCGCGAAGGACCTGCAGCGGCTGCGGGAAGTCAAGCGAGCCTACGACCCGACGAACTTCTTCCACCTGAACGCCAACATCCGCCCATAGAAACGGCATCCACCCAGAGAAAAGCGGCCCAGGTCCCCGCCCTGGGCCGCTTTTCTGCGGTAGATCAGACCGTGCCCGAGTTCCCGTAGACGGTCACGTGCACGTGGTCGTAGTGGTTCGCGGTCACGCCGCCGCGGTCCTCCATCGCGCGCCAGCCTTCGCTGCTGCGCTGGACCGTCCAGATGTGCTGCTGCCAGATCAGCTGGCTGACGCCGAGCTTCTTGTAGTTCGCCTTCAGCCAGTCCGCCACCTCCTGGCCCTCGGCGCCGCTGACCATGATGTCGAGCGCGTGGCCGGTCGAGTGCTCGGAGCCGCTGTCGCCGGACCGCAGGCCGCCGTACGACGTGATGTCGGGGAACTTGGCGCAGATCGCGCGGTGCACCCGGATCGCGTCCTGGGTGAGGCCGTCCTCGACGCCGGAGCCGGACGCGCAGGCCGCCTGGGAGATCGAGCCGGAGGTGCTCGCGACCGGCTTCGTGGCGGACAGGTACTGCGCCTTGACCCAGCGGGACTTGCCGTCGCTGACGACCTCGGCGTAGAGACCGTCGACCTTGCCGGTGACCGAGACCTTGGTGCCCTTCGGCAGCACGTCCAGCAGGACGCCGGTCAACGGCAGGGTCCAGAGGTTCACATCGGTGGTGGTGTACTTCGTGCCGGTGATCTTCGGCGGCGCCGCGTTCAGCTCCTGGGCGGCGCGGGTCTTCGCGGCGGTCGGCTTCGGGATCGGCGCCTGCTTCTTCAGGTGCTTGGCCGTCGGGCTCGGCTTCGGCTTGGGCGTCGCGGTCGGAGTCGTCGACGTGATGCTGATCGGCGGACGCAGGGCGTCGCGGCTGACCGTGGTGTCGCGCGACAGCTGCAGGGACGAGCTGGCGATCGACGGGTCGAGCTGAACGTGATGGCTGGGGAGCGCGGCGGCCGAACCGGTGGCAACCATCGCCACTGCCGCGCCGGGGATCGCAACCTTCGCAATACCGGGCTGGATCACCTTGGGGCGCGACTGCCGGTGCCGCGCCTGTTTATGTCGTCCTGCAGCCACCTTGAACCCAATCTGCCGAGACCAAACCGTTATCGACCGGAGGAGTCAAGCACACATCGCCGGGCCGGTTCGAATCGGCCCCCACTCTTAACGCATTACGAACATCCACAGGCTGGGCCGCAGCGTGATCCGGCCGCTATCCGGATGTGACCCGTTCGAGATCAAACGCTTGGTGGACAGAACCCGGTGTGATCCAGGGTGCGGCGGGGCCGCGAGGTCTGCGGTTGACTGCGGGCGTGGGATTTCGGATCGAAGGTGGAGAGGTCGCGCGGCTTGTGATCGATCGGGCGGCGAAGCGGAACGCGCTGACCCGGGAGATGTGGGCAGCGCTGCCGGGGCTGCTCGCCGGGCCGGCGGCCGACGACGAGGTCAAGGTGCTGCTGGTGACCGGCGAGGGCGCGAGTTTCTCCGCCGGCGCCGACATCCGCGAGCTGATCTCGGGCCCCGACCCGGCCGATCCGATGGCCGAGTTGCGGGCGTCGAACCTGCAGGCCCAGGCCGCGCTGCGGGAGTTCCCGAAGCCGACGATCGCGGTGGTCCGGGGGCACTGCATCGGCGGCGGGCTGGAGATAGCGGTCAACTGCGACTTCCGGTTCGCCGCGCGGGACGCGAGCTTCGGTGTCACGCCGGCCCGGATCGGGGTCGTCTACCCGCCGGCCGCGATCAAGGTCCTGCTCGACCTGGTCGGTCCGGCGACGACGAAGTACCTGCTGTTCAGCGGCGACCTGCTGACCGCTGAACGGGCCGAGGCGAAGGGGCTGGTCGATCAGGTGGCCGACGACCCGATGGCGGCGGCCGAGGCTTTTGCGGACACGCTGGTGTCGCGGTCGCAGCTGACGATCCGCTCGGCAAAGGAGTCGGTCAACGCTCTGCTGGCCGGTCACACCGGGGACGCGGCAGCGGTACGGCGGTATCGCGAGACGATCGCCTGTGGTGAGCTCGCGGAAGGGATCGAGGCCTTCACGCAGAAACGGTCACCGCAGTTCGTCTGGCATCCCCGCTGAGATCAAGGTGCCGCGCAGCTCGACCCGGTCATCCGCCGCGGCCGAGACCCGGCCGGCGATCCGCTGCGCGTGCGCGTCGTCGGCGGCGTCGATCATGAAGAATCCGGCCAGCTGTTCCTTGGCCTCGCCGTACGGGCCGTCGGTGACGACCTGCGCGCCATCGCGCAGTTGCACGATCCTCGCCTCCGTCGGCGGTCGCAGGCCCTCCGAGCTGACCAGCTCACCGGACTCGGCGAGCTCTCGCTCGAGCCGCATCAGGCGGCCGAGCGCCGCGTCGTCCTCCGCGGTCCAGACCCGGTCGACGTGCCGGAAGATCATCACGACGTACTTCATGAGCCTCACGGTAACCATCCGGACCGACAGAACCCCGCGGATGATCCGCGGGGTTCTGCTCGATCCGGCCTTGGGGTGCCGGATCAGTACCAGTGCCTTCGTCCGCCGACCGCGCGGCCGGTCGCTCCGAGGATCCAGAACACTGCGCCGATCAGCAGCAAGATGACGCCGATCGTCCACAGGATCGAGATGTTGAGGACGAACCCGAGAATCAACAGGATCAGTCCGAGGATGAGCATGGAGCCTCCTTCGCAGGGGGCCGCCGGGCGGAAGTGGCGACCACGGACGTCAGGTGCCCACTCTTCGCGCCGTGAATCTCCAACACTTGTTTGATCAGCGCACATCCGGCGAAGCCGATCGCGAGGAACACCCACACACCCGCGAACGCGACCCGGTAGCCGTGGGTCAAGGCGATCGGCGTAGTCCCCGACGTACTCGCTGTAGCCACCGCGGAGACAGCCGCGACGCCGACCGCGCCACCGATCTGGAAGCTGGCGTTCTGCAGACCGGAGGCGACCCCGGCGTCCTCGCCGGCCGCGTCGCTGAGCGAGGCGATCGAGCCGGCGACAGTCCCCGCGCCCAGTCCGGCGCCGAAGATCGTCAGACCCCAGAAGGCCAGCTCGAAGTACCCGGACGTCACCGTGAGCCGGGTCATCAACGTCGTCCCCACTCCCGCGACCACCAAGGAGACGAACGCGACGCGGCGCGGTCCGACGCGTGTGACGAGGTGCTGACCGATCATCGACGCCACAACCGCGGATGCGGCGAGTACGGCGGACATGAGGCCGTAGCGGATCGCCGACGCGCCCAGTGCGAGCTGTGCGTACTGCGTGTAGACGAAGTTGAGCCCGAATGCCGCCAGGCCCCAGCTGATCGTGATGAGGTTGCCGCCGACCAGTGCACGGGAGCGGAAGATCCGGAGCGGTACGAGCGGTGCGGCAGAGCGCTTCTCGACGACGACGAACAGTACGAAGAGCGCCGCGGCCAGGAGCAGCAGCAGAACAGTCCGGGACACCGATGCGTCTGGCGCCTCGATAACGGCGTACACCAGGACGATGAGCGCGGCAGTTACGGTGACGGCACCGGCCACGTCGAAGCCGCGTCGGCCCGGTCCGCGGCTGTCCAGCAGCAGTACGGGCGCCAGTGCGACGACCAGGACGCAGACCGGCACGTTGATGAAGAAGATCCACTGCCAGCCCAGTCCGTCGGTGACAGGTCCGCCGACGAGCGACCCCGCCGTACCGCCGACGCCGCTGGTCGCGCCCCAAATGCCCAGTGCCTTGTTGCGATCCGGGCCGGATGGGAAGGTTGTCATGACGATCGACAACGCGCTTGGTGCGAGTACGGCGGCCGCGGCGCCTTGCAGGCCCCTGGCGAGGACCAGTGCGTCACCGCTCCACGCGAACCCGCACAGCAGCGAGGACGCGGCGAACAGCACCAGTCCGGTCATGAACACGCGCCGCCGGCCCAGCAGGTCGGAGATCCGGCCGCCGAGCAGCAGCAGGCCGCCGAACATCAGCGCGTACCCGCTGGGCACCCACTGCACGCCACCGGTCGAGAAGGTCAGTTCCCGCTCGATCGACGGTACGGCGACGAGCACGATCGAGGCGTCCAGGATGATCATGAACCCGGTCAGACAGAGCAACGCCAGCGCGAACCAGCGCTTCGAATGCGAAACCATCAGCCATCTCCAGTACGGCGGGGACGCCCGGGCTGAGCGTCACTCGCCGGGGACGTCGGCGCCGGCCCGTCGTACTTCGACATTCCGGATCTGTCGAAGTTCGGCGTCGCTGTTTCGACGTACCTGTTGACTGGGGGTCACAGCGGCCCTCGCCGGGGACAGGATGGTGACTGTGAAGTACATGCTGCTGATCTACAGCAACGCCGAGAGCTGGGAGAGCCTGTCGGCCGAGCAGCGCGACGGTCTGAGCCGTGCGCACGAGTCGCTCACGCGGGAGCTGCTGGAGCAGGGCCTGCTGGTCAGTTCGGCCGGACTGGCGGATCCGATCACCACACGGACCGTGCAGGTGCGTGACGAGACCACGACCACCACGGACGGACCGTATGCCGAGGCGAAGGAGCACCTGGCCGGGTTCTACCTGGTGGAGTGCGAGGACATCGACCAGGCGATCGGTTACGCGGCACGGATGCCGGACGCGGAGTACGTCGCTGTGGAGGTGCGGCCTGTGATGGACATGTCAGGACTGGAAATGTGAGTGAGTTCGAGCTGCTGCTGCGGGAGCAGGCGCCGCAGGTGCTCAGTGCGCTGGTCCGCCACTACGGCCACTTCGACCTGGCCGAGGAGGCGGTCCAGGAGGCGCTGCTCGCGGCCACGCAGCAGTGGCCGTCCGAGGGCGTGCCGGACAACCCGCGGGGCTGGCTGATCAGGGTCGGGTCGCGGCGGCTCACCGATCTGCTCCGGAGCGAGTCCGCCCGGCGGCGACGGGAGGAGAACGCGGCGCAGCTCTCGGCGCCAGAGGAGTTCGTCGCGTCCGGCCCGGAGATCGACGATCCGGGCGGACGGGACGACACGTTGACGCTGCTGTTCCTCTGCTGCCATCCGGCGTTGTCGCCGGCGTCGCAGATCGCGCTGACGTTGCGGGCGGTCGGTGGTCTCACCACGGCGCAGATCGCGGCCGCGTTCCTGGTGCCGGAGGCAACCATGGCGCAGCGGATCAGCCGGGCGAAGCGGAGCATCAAGCAGGCCGGCAGCACGTTCGAGATGCCGCCGGAGGCCGAGCGGGACGAGCGGATGGTCGCCGTACTGCATGTGCTCTACCTGATCTTCAACGAGGGTTACACCGCCTCGTCCGGTACGTCGCTGCACAGCGCGGAGCTGACCACGGAGGCGATCCGACTTGCCCGTGGCGTGCGGAAGCTGCTGCCGGACGACGGGGAGGTCGCCGGGCTGCTCGCGCTGATGTTGCTGACCGACGCGCGACGGCCGGCCCGGACCGGCGACGACGGGACACTGATCCCGCTGGCCGAGCAGGATCGCTCCCGGTGGAACCGCGCCGCCATCGTCGAGGGCGAGGCGATGGTGAGCGATGCCTTGTCCCGCAGCCAACTCGGCCCGTACCAGGTGCAGGCGGCGATCGCCGCGGTGCATGACACGGCGGAGCGTGCAGAGGACACGGACTGGCGCCAGATCGTCGCGCTGTACGACGTACTGGAGCAGCTGGTCGACAACCCGATGGTGAAGCTCAACCACGCGGTCGCTGTCGGCATGGCGGTCGGCCCGAAGGAGGGCCTCGCCGTACTCGAGCCGCTGGAGTCCGACGACCGTATGAACCACCGGCTGGAAGCGGTCCGCGCGCACCTGCTCGAGATGGCCGGTGAGCTGGCCGCTGCGCGCGAGAGCTACCTGCTGGCGGCCCGCCGTACGACGAGCACGCCGGAGCGGAACTACCTGCAGTCGAAGGCGGACCGGCTGACCTGAGGTCGCGTAGGTTGGACGCGTGGACCTCACGAGGGCGTCACTCCTCCGGGAGATGCTGACCGGTACCGAGCTGGGCAGCCGGACCACACAGTTCGGCTATGCGCTGCGACGGTTCACGACCAGGCGCAGCGGGCTGATGCTGTTCGGCCCCGTCGACGAGGAGCCGTGGCACCTGACGGCGCACCTGGACGACGAGCTGCACCGTGCGGGGATCGAGGACATGCGGCCGTCACTGGTCCGCTGGGCGCCCCCGCCGGACGCACCACCGCACTTGGCGATCGGACTGGACCGGCTGCGCGACGCAGGGCGTGGTGAGTCGCTCCTGGTGGTGGCCGAGGACGCGCCAGGGGAGACGCTGCTGGAACGGATCAGCGACGTCCGCCGGCGCGGTACGACGATCTTCAGCATCGGGAACGGGGACAACGAGCTGACATCGCTCAGCCACGAGACGCTCGTACCGGAACTGCTGATCCCGGAGGGCTTCGGCTGGACGAGCCGCGAGCTCTACGACGAACCCCAGGCCGCGGTGACCGAGGTGGAGCCGCAGACCGCGGAGGGCTTCGAGACGGCCCAGCACTTGGTCAGCCTGGCAGCGGCGGACACGGAGGCCGGGCAGCCCGGCTGGCGCCGCCGGCTCCGCAACGCCATCGAACGCATCGGCGGCGAACCTTCTTAGACGTTGAGGTACAGCGCGGCCAGCCGGGGCAGGTGAGCTTCCAGGTCGTCCTGGTCGTCGAAGTCGATCTCGGTGCCCGCCGGGACGTCCGGAGTGTCCGGGGCGTCGGCGTCGACCGCCTTCCAGTACGCCGCCTCGTCGCCGGTCACGTTCTTGTAGGCGTGGCTGGCGACGTGCAGCATCCCTTCACCGTCGAAGCCCTCGAAGTCCTCCGGCCGGTCCTCGTCCACCACGTCCGCGAGCGAGTCCGGGTCGGCCAGCGCGGCGTCCCAGACCTCCCGGCCCTGGGCGACCAGCCAGCCCCGGAACGAGTCGAACCCGTCCTCCGAGGCGCCGGAGTTGACCAGGTACGCCGCGGCCCACAGGTCCCACCGGTACGACTCGACCTGCAACCGCGCGAGCTCGGTCCCGAACCCGACGATCTCCTCGGCCTCCGCCGCACCCAGCACCTTGGTCAACGCGTCCGCAACCCCGTCCGGATCAGCCACGGTGTCATCCACCGAGGCCCGCGCATCCTCGACCAGACCCCAGAACCCATCCCTGTCCACCCTCAAACCATCTCACCGACCCCCGGTCCAGCGGGAGGGCGAGAACTACCAGACCTCGTCGAGTTGGCGGCGCTGGTCGGGGGTGAGGGTGAGGCGGGTGCCGGTCAGGGCGGTGGTCAGGTAGTCGGGGGTGCTGATGCCGACGATCGGGGTGACGGCGGGGGTGCCGCCGGCGAGCCAGGCCAGGACCACTGCGGAGCGGGTGGTGCCGAGGGACTCGGCCAGGTCGCTCAGGGCTTCCAGGCGGCGGGTCGTGCCGGGGTGGTCGAAGGCGGGGTCGATCGGGCGGTCGGTGCGGTTCTCGAAGCCGCCGGACATCAGCGGGCTGTAGGCGAACAGTTGCTGCTCCGGGTTGTTCTCCGCGTAGTCGAGGACCTCGTCGGTGATCCAGCCGAAGCGGTGGTCGTGGATGTGGTCGCGGACGAACGGCCGCGGCTGCAGGTACGAGTAGCGCAGTTGCAGCGCGCTCGGCGCCATCACGCCCAGCTGGTTCGCCAGATCGCGCATCCGCTCCACCCGCCAGAGCGCCCAGTTCGACAGGCCGAGGCGGCCGATCGTGCCGGCCGCGGCGTGCTTGCCGAAGGCTGCGACGGTCTCTTCCAGCGGAGCGGTCCGGTCGTCGCGGTGCGCCCAGTACAAGTCGATGTGGTCGACCCCGAGACGACGCAGCGAGGTCTCGAGCGCCGCGTCGATCGCCTTGGCGCCCAAGCCTTCCGAGTGCTCCGGCCAGCTGCCCGGCCAGAGCGGTTCACACCCCACCTTGGTCGCCAGCTTGACCCGGTCCCGGACGCCGGGGCGCTGCGCCAACCATCTCCCGAGCAGCTCCTCGCTCTGCCCGCCATGACCACTCGGGTCCTGCCAGAACGCGTAGCAGTTCGCGGTGTCGATCCACTCACCGCCGGCGTCCACGTACTCGTCCAGCAACCGGAACGACGTCTGCTCGTCGATCCGCGTTCCGTACTCCATTGCTCCCAGTGCGAGATTCAGCATGTTCCAGATCAAACCGGCTGGAGCGCGCTCTAGGTCAAGCCCGCGAATTCCCGCAGCACCGGAGCCAGGGTCGACGCCTCGGTCGCGTGGTTCTCGCCCGGGATCGCCTGCAACGTGGCGGTCGGCAGATGCTCGGCCACGGCCCGGGCGCCGGCGGACAGCGCGGGCCAGGTCTGGTCGCCGTGCAGCACCAGGACCGGCACCTTCACGCCGGCCCACCGGTCGGCCGGCAGCGGGTTGCCCGACATGGTGGTCCCCATGATGCGGCCGTCGTACGAGATCGTGTGCGCGATCTCCTCGACCGGCGCCCAGTACGGCGAGTGCTTCATCCCCGGGATCGCCTCGGCGGGCAGCATCGCGGCCGCGGTCAGGAAGAGCTCGGCGGCCTTGTCCCGCCGCCCCTCGGCGACGAACGCGTCGAGCTGCTCGACGTAGTCGGATGGTAGCGGCGGCCGGACGTCGTCGACGACGACCGGCGGCTCGAACAGCGCCAGCCCGGCGATCGGCAGCCCGGCGGCCGCGGCGTCCAGCGCCAGCAGGCTGCCCGACGACCAGCCGAACACGATGGCCGGCTGCCCGGCGTCCTCGATCAGCGCGGCGATGTCCTCGATCTCCCGCTGGATCGCGTACGGCGCGGTGTCGCCGCTCCCGCCGCGGCCGCGCCGGTCGTACACGTACGTCCGGAAGCTGTCGCTCAGCAGTTGCCCGACCTCGGCGTTGACCGGGTTCACGGCCCGGTGCGCCGTCGCGCCGTCGACCAGGATCAGCGGTCTGCCCTCGCCGTACGCCTCGAACGCGATCGCGGTGCCGTCGGCCGATGTCACGGTGCTCATGGTGGTTCTCCTTGTTCTGCGGAAACTAGACCGTACAGTACTCGGCAGAGAACTGGACTGTCTAGTATGATTTCGGGATGGAACAGGTGGAGATCGAAGGCCGGACGCCCCGCAAGCGCCGCGCGATCCTGGCCGCGGCGACCGAGGTGTTCCTGCAGCACGGGTACCTCGGCGCGAGCATGGACGAGGTCGCGGCGAAGGCCGGCGTCTCCAAACAGACCGTGTACAAGCAGTTCGAGAACAAGGAGCGCCTGTTCACCGAGATCGTCCTCGGCACCAGCGACCAGCTGATCGACGGCCTCCAGCAGGCGTACGCCGAGACGCTCGAAGGCGCCGGCGACGCCCGCGAGGCCCTGCGGGCGCTGGCGCATCGGCTGCTCCAGAGCCTCACGGCCGACGGCGTGCTCCAGCTCCGCCGGCTGGTGATCGCGGAGGCGGACCGTTTCCCCGAGGTGTGCGGCGCGTGGTTCACCAGCGGCTTCGAGAAGTCGCTCGAGGCGCTGGGGCAGGCGTTACACCGGCTGAGCGAGCGCGGTCTGCTGCGCGAGCTCGACGACCCGACGCTGGCGGCGTACCAGTTCGCCGGGCTGGTGATGTACAAACCGATGAACCGCGCGATGTTCGCGGGCACCCGGCAACGGCCCAAGCCCGGTGAGCTGGAAGGCCTCGCCGACCGCGCAGTCGACGTCTTCCTGGCGGCCTACGGCGCCTGACCCTCCTCGTCTTCCGTAACGGGGGGCGGCGTCTGGGCTCTCGATGGATCGGTGACGTGCCGGTGGATCCTCCAGCCCGTCCAGGCCAGCAGCCCCACCGGGATCGGCAGCCAGAAGGAGACGAGCCGGTACAGGAGCGTCCCGATGAGTGCGGTGTCCGCGCTGACCCCGATCAGGACCAGCAGCGCGGTGAGACCCGCGTCGACGAAGCCGAGACCGCCCGGCGTGATCGGGATCATGGCGAGGGCTTGGGCTACGACATAGGCCATCAGCACCTCGGACGGGCGGGCGTGCGCATCGAGGGCCACCAGTGCGGCCACGAGTGCGGCGTAGTCGAACATGCGGTTCGCGGCGGCCGCGAAGGCCGCGGCCCACCAATGGCCGTCGAAGGCGGCGGCAACCCGGTTCCGCTGCGTGACCAGCAGAGCGGAGCAACTGTCGGGGGTCACACTGCGCTTGACCACGTGGATGATGCGACCGGCCGCACGACCGATCCACACGAGGAACCGGTGCCACTTGAGCGCGGTGAGCCCGAGACCGACGATGACGATCGCCATGATCAGCGAGACCAGGAGGCCGAGCTCGAGCTGCCTGGCCGGCGGTGGACCGATCAGCAGGGCCGGGATCGTGAGGAGCGGCAACAGCAGCAGCACGGCGGTGGTGATCAGGCCCATCGCGGTCAGCGCGGAAGCGACGACGCCGGCCGGCTCACCGGCTTGGATCAGGAGTCTGGCTTGGAGGACTCCGCCGGTGGCAGGGCCGCCCGGGACGACCTTCGCGGCCGCGTTCCCCGCCAGTTGCGCCGTCGCGATCGTGCCCCAACCCACGGGGACCGGTGGTGGCTCCTGGACCCCGGCAGGGCGGGCCATGGCCAGCCTGGCGAGCCACCACAAGGCGGCGAAACTGCAGGCCTCCAGTACTGCGAGGACCGGGAACCACCACGGTTCGATATCCGCCAGGCGCGGCCAGGTGCCGAAGAGGGACAGCAGGCTCGGTGCCACGATGTAGAGCCCGGCACCGGTGATCGCCAGGCCGACAGCGCGGCCGCCCCACCGCCGTACCAAGCCTCCAGCGAAGCGCATGTCTCACCCCGCACAAAGATCCCCTCGCCTCGCCACCATACCGCGAGGTGCTGAGCTCAGAGGGTCCCTCGGGTCGAGGTCCGGACGACGAGCTCGGGGGTGAAGGTGACCCGCTGGTGTTCGTGGTCCGGGTTCGACGACTCGTCCAGCAGCAGCTCGGCTGCCGTCCGGCCGAGCAGTTGCCGGGGCTGGCGCACCGACGTCAGCGGTACGGCGGCCGCCTCCGCGAACTCGATGTCGTCGTACCCGACGATCGCGAGGTCTTCCGGCACGCGCAGTCCCAGGCTGACGCACTGCTGCAGCAATCCCAACGCCAGCAGGTCGTTCGCGCAGAACGCCGCGGTCGGGCGGCGATCCGCCGGGAGGCCGGCGAGTCGTTGCCCCGCGCCCCTGCCTTCGGCGACGGTGAGTGCGCCGGTGGTCAGCTCGATCAGGTTCGACAGCGGCTTGCCGGCGGTCCGCAGTGCGCGCCGGGCGCCCTCGCGGCGGTCGACGACCTGACCGATCGTGTTCGGCCCGCCGACGTACGCGATCCGCTCGTGGCCGAGCTCGAGCAGATGCGAGATCGCCAGCTCGCCGCCGAGGATGTCGTTCACCGCGACCGAGCAGTGCTCCGCGTCGTCGAGTGTCCGGTCGACCACGACCACCGGCGTACCGCGCGACGGCAGCTTGCGCAGACGGGACGAGTTCTGGTCGATCGGCGTGATCAGGATGCCCTGGACGCGTTGCTGCTCGAGCAGGTCCAGGTACGCCGCCTCGCGGTCCGCGTCCTCGCTGCTGGTGCAGAGAAACACCGAGAGCCCGGCCGCCTGCGCCGCCTCCTCGACACCCTTCGCGACGTCGGTGAAGAACGGGTTGCCGGCGTCGAGCATCAGGTACGCCAGGATCCGGCTCGAACCGGCGCGCAACTGACGGGCCGACTCGTTGCGGACGAAGCCGAGCGAGGCCATCGCCGCCTCGACCTTGGCCCGGGTGAGCGGGCTGACCACCTCGGGGCGGTTCAGCACGTTCGAGACGGTGCCGAGCGAGACGCCGGCGGCCGCCGCCACCGCCTTCACGCCGGCCGCGTGCGGCTTCGGGGCGCGCCGGCGGCGGGTGCGCTCGGGCAGGGCTTCCGCATCGTCCACGGACACGAAACCTCCCGGCGCACTTGAAACGTGTTAGCTGCCGAAGGATACCCGCTTCCCGCCGGATCTCCGTGGCGGCAGTCCGGGATCGGTCGCGAAAGCTGGTCAGACTCTTGACGCCCACCCGCACCCGCGCATAGCGTCGTGGGGCGCTCTTGAAACCTTTCATCCCCGTCTGCGCAGTCCCGACCGCCCTACGTACAGGTGCCGCCGTGAATCGTTACTGCTTCTGCCTGCAGGTCCGGCCCGACCGGCTCGACGAGTACGTCGAGCGGCACCGCGACGTCTGGCCCGACATGCAGGCCGCGCTCCGGGACTCCGGCTGGCACAACTACTCGCTGTTCCTCCGCGACGACGGCCTGCTGATCGGGTACGTCGAGTCCGACGACCTGGACGCGGCGCAGAAGGCGATGGCGGCGACCGAGGTGAACGCCCGCTGGCAGGCGCAGATGACCGAGTTCTTCACCGGGATCGACGGCCGGCCGCCGGACGAGTCCTTCCTGCTGCTCCCCGAGATCTTCCACTTGAAAGAAGAGGACTGACCATGACGACCGATGCCGTAAGGGCCGCCCTGAGCCGCCAGGAGATCGAACTGCCGTCGTGGGCGTTCGGCAACTCGGGTACCCGGTTCAAGGTCTTCACCCAGCCCGGCGTACCGCGGTCGCCGGAGGAGAAGATCGCGGACGCGGCCGTCGTCCACAAGTACACCGGTGTTGCGCCGAGCGTCGCGCTGCACATCCCCTGGGACAAGGTCGACGACTACGCGGCGCTGGCGGCGTACGCCAAGGAGCAGGGCGTCCGGCTCGGAGCGATCAACAGCAACGTCTTCCAGGACGACGACTACAAGCTCGGCAGCGTCACCAACCCGGACCCGGCGGTCCGCCGGAAGGCCACCGACCACCTGCTCGAGTGCGTCGACATCATGGACGCCACCGGCTCCCGCGACCTGAAGCTGTGGTTCTCCGACGGCACCAACTACCCGGGCCAGGACGACATCCAGGACCGCCAGGACCGGCTCGCGTCCGCGCTCAAGGAGGTGTACGACCGGCTCGGTGACGACCAGCGGATGCTGCTGGAGTACAAGCTGTTCGAGCCGGCCTTCTACACCACCGACGTGCCGGACTGGGGTACGTCGTACGCGCACTGTCTCGAACTGGGGCCGAAGGCAACGGTCTGTATCGACACCGGGCATCACGCGCCGGGGACGAACATCGAGTTCATCGTGGCGTTCCTGCTCCGCACGAAGAAGCTCGGCGCGTTCGACTTCAACAGCCGGTTCTACGCCGACGACGACCTGATGGTCGGCGCGGCGGACCCGTTCCAGCTGTTCCGGATCATGAACGAGATCGTCCGCGGCGACGCGCTCCACCCGGACCGCGGGATCGCGTTCATGCTCGACCAGTGCCACAACATCGAGGAGAAGATCCCCGCGATCATCCGCTCGGTGATGAACGTCCAGGAAGCCACCGCGAAGGCGCTCCTGGTCGACCGCGAGGTCCTGCGCGCCGCCCAGCAGTCGGGCGACGTACTCGGTGCGAACGCGGCGCTGATGGACGCGTACAACACCGACGTCCGGCCGCTGCTCGCCGACCTGCGCGAGTCGCAGGGCCTGGATGCGGATCCCGTGGCCGCCTACAAGCGCAGCGGGTACTTCGAGCAGATCACCAAGGACCGCGTCGGCGGTCAGCAGGCCGGATGGGGAGCATGAGAGTGAGCGACACTGCAGCCGAACTCGTTGCGCGTAGCAACCGACTGGGTGCCGATCCGCGCAACACCAACTATGCGGGCGGAAACACGTCCGCCAAGGCAACGGCGACCGATCCGGTGACCCAGGACCCTGTCGACCTGGTGTGGGTCAAGGGTTCCGGTGGTGACCTCGGCACGTTGACGGCAGCGGGTCTGGCCGTGCTGCGGCTCGACCGGCTGAACGCGCTGGTCGACACCTATCCGGGTGTCGAGCGTGAGGACGAGATGGTCGCCGCGTTCGACTACTGCCTGCACGGCAAGGGCGGTGCGGCGCCGTCGATCGACACCGCGATGCACGGACTGGTCGATGCCCCTCATGTCGACCACCTGCACCCGGACTCCGGGATCGCGCTGGCGACCGCGGCCGACGGCGAGAAGCTCACCGCGGAGTGCTTCGGCGATCGCGTCGTGTGGGTGCCGTGGCGGCGGCCCGGCTTCCAGCTCGGGCTGGACATCGCCGCGGTCAAGCGCGACAACCCCCAGGCGATCGGCTGCGTCCTGGGCGGCCACGGCATCACGGCGTGGGGCAACACGTCCGAGGAGTGCGAGGCCAACTCCCTCGACATCATCCGTACGGCGGAACGCTTCCTCGCTGACCGCGGCGTCGCCGAGCCGTTCGGTGCCGTGGTCGCCGGATTCGAGCCGCTCGACCCGGCGGAGCGGCAGCTGAAGGCAGCCGCGCTGGCGCCGGTGATCCGTGGGCTGGCGTCGACGGACAAGCCGCAGGTCGGCCACTTCAACGACTCCGACGTCGTGCTCGAGTTCACCGCCCGCGAGAAGCTGGCCGAGCTGGCCGCGCTCGGGACGTCCTGCCCGGACCACTTCCTGCGGACGAAGGTCCGCCCGCTGGTGCTGGACCTGCCGGCGAATGCGCCGCTCGAGGACGCGGTCGCGCGGCTGAAGGAGCTGCACGCGGCGTACCGCGAGGACTATGCGGCGTACTACGACCGGCACGCCGAGGCGGACAGCCCGGCGATGCGCGGTGCGGATCCGGCGATCGTGCTGGTGCCGGGGGTCGGGATGTTCAGCTTCGGCAAGGACAAGCAGACCGCGCGGGTGGCCGGCGAGTTCTACGTGAACGCGATCAACGTGATGCGCGGCGCCGAGGCGGTGTCGACGTACGCGCCGATCGACGAGCGGGAGAAGTTCCGGATCGAGTACTGGGCGCTCGAAGAGGCGAAGCTGCAGCGGATGCCGAAGCCGAAGCCGCTGGCCACCCGGGTCGCCTTCGTCACGGGGGGCGGCTCGGGGATCGGCAAGGCGATCGCCCAGCGGCTCGCCGCGGAAGGCGCCTGCGTCGTGGTCGCGGACCTGGATCTCGCGGCGGCCGAGGCGGTGGCGAAGGAGATCGGGTCGTCCGACGTGGCGGTCGCGGTCGGTGCGGACGTGTCGTCGGCGGACGCGGTCGAGGCGGCATTGCGGGAGGCGGTGCTGGCCTTCGGCGGCGTCGACCTGATCGTCAACAACGCGGGTCTGTCGATCTCGAAGTCGCTGCTGGACACCACCGAACGGGACTGGGACCTGCAGCACGACGTGATGGCCAAGGGCTCGTTCCTGGTGTCGCGGGCCGCTGCGAAGGTGCTGATCGACCAGGGCATGGGCGGCGACATCGTCTACATCTCCAGCAAGAACTCCGTGTTCGCCGGGCCGAACAACGTCGCGTACGGATCGGCGAAGGCGGATCAGGCGCACCAGGTCCGGCTGCTCGCGGCCGAGCTCGGCGAGTACGGGGTCCGGGTCAACGGCGTGAACCCCGACGGCGTCGTCCGCGGCTCCGGGATCTTCGCGGGCGGCTGGGGCGCGAAGCGGGCCGCGGTGTACGGCGTACCGGAGGAGGAGCTCGGTGCGTACTACGCGCAGCGGACCCTGCTCAAGCGGGAGGTGCTGCCGGAGAACGTCGCGGCCGCGGTGTTCGCGCTGACCGGCGGCGACCTGACGCACACGACCGGTCTGCATGTGCCCGTCGACGCCGGCGTGGCCGCCGCCTTCCTGCGTTAGGAGTTGCCGGATGACCGAGCCCGCCGCCCACCAGGGTCTGCAACGGATCACGCCACGCCGGACCCGGATCGGTCTGGTCGCCGGCGGGCTGGGTGCGTACTGGCCGCAGTTCCCGGACCTGCTGCCACAGCTGCAGGCGTCCGCGCGGCGGGTGTCCGAGCGGCTCGCGGCGCTCGACTGCGAGGTGGTCGACGTCGGGTTCATCTCCGACGCGCAGGAGGGCGCGGCGGCCGCCGAGAAGCTGCGGATGGCCGACTGCGACCTGATCGTCGGCTTCCTCACGACGTACATGACGGCGTCGATGCTGGTGCCGGTCGCGCAGCGCAGCGGCGCACCGGTGCTGCTGCTGAACTTGCAGCCGACCGAGGCGATGGATCATGCCTCGTTCGACACCGGCGCCTGGCTGGCGTACTGCGGGGCGTGCCCGCTGCCCGAGATGGCGAACGCGTTCGAGCGGTGCGGGATCGACTTCCGCTCGGTCTCGGGATACCTCGAGGACGAGCGGGCCTGGGCGCGGATCGACCGGTGGATCCGCGCCGCCGGTGTGCGGGCGGCGCTGCGGCACGGACGCCACGGCCTGCTCGGCCACCTGTACCCGGGCATGATGGACGTCGTCACCGACCCGACCCTGGTGTCCGCGCAACTCGGCGGGCATGTGGAGATCCTGGAGATCGACGACCTGCGGGTGCGGGTGGAGCAGGTTACCGAGACGGAGACGTCCGCCCGGATGGGGCTGGCGGGTGAGCTCTTCGAGCTCGACGACTCGGTGAGGCTCGAGGACTTCCGCTGGGGCGCGACGGTGTCGGTCGCGCTGGACCGGCTGGTCGAGGACTTCGCCCTCGATTCGCTGGCCTACTACCACCGCGGGCTGGACGGCGAGACGCACGAGCGGATCGCGGCCGGGATGATCCTCGGCGCTTCGTTGCTGACGGCAAGGGGTGTGCCGGCGGCCGGCGAGTACGAGCTGCGGACGTCGCTGGCGATGCTCGTGATGGATCGGCTCGGCGCGGGCGGGTCCTTCACCGAACTGCAGGCGCTGAACTTCCGCGACAACGTGGTCGAGATGGGCCACGACGGGCCCGCGCACCTGGCGATCTCGGCCCGGAAGCCGTTGCTGCGCGGGCTCGGCGTGTACCACGGGAAGCGCGGGTGGGGCGTGTCGGTGGAGTTCGACGTACAGCAGGGTCCGGTGACGTTGTGCGGGCTGGGCCAGCGGCGGGACGGGTCGTTCAACCTGATCGCTTCCGAGGGCACCGTCGTACCGGGACCGCTGCTGCAGATCGGGAACACGACGTCGCGGGTCGACTTCGGGTGCGATCCCGGCGAATGGACCGACGCGTGGTCGGCGTCCGGGGTCGCGCACCACTGGGCGCTCGGGACCGGCCACCGCGCCGCCGACCTGGCCGCGGTCGCCGATCTCCTGCACCTCGACCTCACGGTGATCGCGCCGTGAAGCGGGTCGCCGCTGTAGATCTGGGCGCGTCGAGCGGCCGGGTGATGCTCGGCTCGGTCGGTCCCGAGGTGCTCGAGTTACGCGAGCTGAACCGCTTCTGGAACGGCCCGGTCCGCGTCCACGGCACCCTCCACTGGGACCTCCTTCACCTGTACCGCTCCGTACTGGACGGCCTCCACCTCGCCGGCCGGATCGACAGCGTCGGCATCGATTCCTGGGCCGTGGACTACGGCCTGCTCGACGCCTCCGGTCGCCTGTTGGGCAACCCCGTCCACTACCGCGACTCCCGCACCGACGGCGTGCTGGAGCAAGTCCTCTCGACGATCTCCGCCGCTGAGTTGTACGCCGTGACCGGGCTGCAGCAGCTGCCCTTCAACACCATCTACCAACTCGCTGCCGAGGAACTGCCGGCCGATGCTGCCACCTTGCTGATGATCCCGGACCTGCTGGCGTACTGGCTGACCGGAGAGATCGGGGTCGAGCGGACCAACGCATCAACTACCCAGCTGTACGACGTGTCGGGCCGGGACTGGAGCGATGAGCTGATCTCGCGGGTGCCTGCTCGGGTCGGGGGTGCGCGTTCGGGTGGTGGCTTGCCGCGGCGGGTGTTTCCGCGGCTGTGGGAGCCCGGTGACGTGATCGGGACCGCGTTGCCGGACGAAACTGGGCTGGCGCCGGGGATTCCGGTGGTTGCCGTGGGATCGCATGACACGGCATCTGCTGTGGTCGCGGTGCCTGCCGCAGACGATCGGTTCGCGTACATCTCGTCCGGGACCTGGTCGCTGGTCGGGCTCGAGCTGGACGCGCCGGTGCTCACCGATGACGCGCGGGAAGCCAACTTCACCAACGAAGGCGGCGTGGACGGGCGGATTCGGTTCCTGCGCAACGTGATGGGACTGTGGATCCTGCAGGAATGCCAGCGGGTCTGGGGTGACGACGACCTCGCCGGTCTGCTGCGGGACGCGGCCGACGCGCCGCCGTTCGCCGTACTGATCGATCCGGACGCGCCCGAGTTCCTTGCCCCAGGCAACATGCCGGCGCGGATCGAGGAGCACTGCCGGGCCACCGGGCAGGACGCGCCGCGGTCCCGCGGCGCGGTGGTCCGCTGCATCCTGGAGAGCCTCGCCCTCGCGTATCGCCGCACCCTGCGCGCTGCGCAGACGATCGCGGACCGGGACGTCGACGTCCTGCACGTGATCGGCGGCGGATCGCAGAACGAACTGCTCTGCCAGCTCACTGCCGACGCCTGCGGCGTCCCCGTGCTCGCCGGACCGGTCGAGGCCTCCGCGCTGGGCAATGTCCTCGTCCAGGCTCGCGCCCTCGGCGAGCCCTTCCCGGACCTGCGCGCGATGCGCGCCCTGGTCCGGTCCACCCATTCTCTGCGGCGCTACGCCCCGCAGGGCAAACCGGCCGACTGGGACGCCGCCGAGTCCCGGCTTTTCGGAACCAGGTGATCAGTATGACCGTCCTCTCCCAGGAATTCCGACCGCTCGCCCGGAGGGTGCCGCCGCGCGAGATCAGTCATGACGACCTGCAACTGCTGCGGCTGCTGGCCACCGGGCTGCCGGTGGACGGCGTCGCCCGCCGGCTCGAGTTGTCCGAGCGGACTGTGCGCCGGCGGACCCGCTTGATCTGCGACCGGCTCGGCTTCAGCACCGCGATCGAAGCCATCGTCTGGGCGGCGCGCCGCGGCCTGGTCTGAGCACGCCGTACGGCGTTAGGCGGCGACGGCTCCGGGTACCGGAGGTTCTGATCATCGAGCCTAGGGAGGACCGATGGACGGAATGACTGTTGTCTGGATCGTCGTCGCAGCCGCCGTGCTGGTCATCGTGATCGCACTGATCGCGGGTGCGATGTCGAAGCGCCGCAGTGAACGTCAGCGGCAGGAGGCCTACGAGCACGAGCAGCAGGCCAGGACGAGCGCGATGCACGCCGAGCGGCAGCAGGCCGCGGCCGACGAGGTCGACGCCAGGGCGCGCAAGGCGCAGGCGATCGCCGACGAGAAGGCCGCCGAGGCCCGCCGCCTGTCCGCGGGTGCGAACGAGCGGCGCGAGGCCGCCGCGGGCGCCCGCACCGAGGCGGACGAACACCGCGACCAGGCCCAGAACCTGTGGCCGGACGACAACACCGACGGCACCATGAGCCGCGACGGCAAGGCCGGTGCCATGGACGAGCAGCCGGTTCGCGACGAGAGCTGGGACGACGGGACGCATCCGCACGATCCGCGGCATCCGAAGCACTCCGAGCACTGACGCTCAGATCAGGTACCGGAACTCGGGGGAGTTCGGGTTGATGCGCTCGATGTCGAGTGGGGCGGCCTCCATCCGCGACAGCAGCAGCGGGAGGTCGTCCCGGCTGCTGATCTCGATGCCCACCAGGGCGACACCGGTCTCGCGGTTGTTGCGCTTCACGTACTCGAACAGCGTGATGTCGTCGTCCGGCCCGAGCGTCTCGTCGAGGAACGCCCGCAAGGCACCCGGCTCCTGCGGGAACGTCACCAGGAAGTAGTGCTTCAGCCCTTCGTACACGAGTGATCGCTCGAGAATCTCGCCGTACCGGCTGACATCGTTGTTCCCGCCGGACAGCAGACACACCACAGTCTCGCCCGGACGGACGTCGAGACCGTTGCCCAGGGCACTTGTCGACAAAGCACCCGCGGGCTCGGCGATCAGTCCGTCGGTCTGGTAGAGCGCGAGCATCTCCGAGCAGACGAGCCCCTCGGGCACCGACATCAGCTCCACGCCGGCGGCTCGCACCAGCGGGAGCGTCACGTCGCCGACGCGGCGCACGGCGGCGCCGTCGACGAAACTGTCCAGGTGCGGCAATGTGACAGGCTTGCCGGCCGCAAGGGCCGCCGCCATACTCGCCGCGCCACCCGGCTCCACGCCGACGATGCGTACGCCGGGATGCCGCTCGGCGATCCACGTTGCAACCCCTGCAACGAGACCGCCGCCGCCGACCGGGACCACGAGCACGTCGGGGGCGTGGCCGAGCTGCTCCACCAGCTCGACGGCGACAGTCCCTTGTCCCGCAACGGTTCTCGGGTCGTCGAACGCCGGCACCATCGTCGCGCCGGTCGCCGACGCCTCCGCGATCGCCGCGGCCGCCGCGTCGTCGTACGTGTCGCCGGTGACGATCACGTGGATCTGCTTGCCGCCGAGCGCCGCGATCCGGTCCCGCTTCTGGCGCGGCGTCGTCCGCGGCACGTACACCTTGCCGTGCACGCCGAGGATGTGGCACGAATACGCCAGCCCCTGACCATGATTGCCTGCACTCGCACACACCACGCCCGCGGCCTTGGCGGTGTCGTCGAGCTGCGCGATCAGGTTGTACGCACCGCGAAGCTTGTAGGAACGCCCGATCTGCAGGTCCTCCCGTTTCAGCCAGACCTGCGCCCCGGTGCGCTCGGAGAGGCGGAGATTGCGCTGCAACGGTGTACGGACGGCGACGCCGTCCAAGCGCTTGATGGCGGCCTCGATCGCTTCGGCGTCAACAGTCGATACGGTCGATCGAGCCACTGAACTACTGCCCTGCATGGTGTTCCTTCCCGTGCATTTGCACGATCTTCGCCGATTCGCTCGCTGCACAAGACGATTCGCGTCCACAGTCCGGACCGGCGGATACCTTTGCGTATCAGACTCTTGCACCATGCGTGAAACGGCTCTTCACTGGGCATCTTAGTTTTCATACGCTCACTGGGTGTAACGGCCAGGCCCCTGGAAGAGATGAGCCGGGTAGAAGCCGGACAGTGAGGACTGGAGGGCACATGGAACTGATTCCGTTCAGTCTGTGGGGCGACGCTTTGTGGTGCGGTCAGGAAGTCGTGCGGGAGGCCCCGCACGAGCAGGCGATCCGTAGCCTGTTCCCGGACCCCATCCCGGCGCGCGGCGCAGATCTGGACACCGAGGCGGACCTCGTCCCGGAACCGCACAACCGTTTCGACCCGCGGTCGATCGCCGTCCGGGTGCAGGGCAAGGTTGTCGGCTATCTGCCGAGGGACGACGCGCACCGGTACCACCCGGTGCTGTCAGAACTGGTGGCGCAAGGCCTGCAACCGCAGGTGCCGTGCCACCTGTGGGTCAGCGAGTGGACGGCGGCGAACTGGGAGGGAGCGGACGCCGGCGGCAACGGACCCCAGGGCACCGAGTTCCACGCAAGCGTCGCGGTCGCCCTCGGGCAGCCGCACATGCTCGTGCCGGTGAACCTGCCCCCGCCAGGCAGTTTCCACCTGCTGCCGGCCGGCAGCGGCATCGTGGTGCCGGGCAGCGAGGTGCATCCCGACATCCTGGCGCCGTTCTTCCGCGCGGAAGGCGAATGCTGGGCGTACGCCACCATGCACGCGATCGAGGAGGAGGACACCATTCAGGACCGGCACCGGATCGTGGTCGAGGTCCGGCTCGACGACGAACCCGTCGGCCGGCTCAGCGCACGGCTGAGCGCCGAGTTCCTGCCGGCGATCCACTACCTCACCGACATGCGTGCCGAGACCGCCGCCCGGGTCACCGTCCGCGGGGACCGGACCGCATCGGAGGTGATTCTCTACGCGGCGCGGAGTCACGACCTCCCGGCTACCTGGCCGGACGGGCTGGCTCGCTCCCCAGTCGCGTCCCCGCAATGGCACTACTGGGCGACGAAAGAAGCCAACTAGGCGGCTGCGCAGTACTGACCATGCCTCACCAGGCCGGTACTGCGGAGCTACTTCTCATGACGCCGGGCAGTTCCCTCCGGGGAGCTGCCCGGCGCCGTTGCCGACGGCATCAGGCGTCGGTGGACGGGTGGTGACGTACCTTGGGCGTATGGCGAACGCACCTGCCTGCCCGGTCTGTGGGCAACGAGGAGTGCCGATCCTGTACGGGCTGCCGACCCCGGTCGCGCGGGAGGCGGCGGCAGCCGGCAAGGTGCGGCTGTTCGGGTGCGTGATCCCGCCGGAGCCGGACAACTGGACGTGCCCGCAGGACCACACCTGGCAGGCCGACGACGACCAGGTGCTGACGGCCGCGATCGACGCCGCACTCGGCCGGAAGTGAGCCGGATGCGGGAGCCCTGGAACCACAACATTCACTACCACCCGCAGATCCTCCAGGCCGTTCCGCCCGGCGCCGAACGCGCGCTGGACGTCGGCTGCGGCGAGGGCATGCTGGCCCGAAAGCTGCACAGCGTCGTACCCCAGGTGACCGGGATCGACCTGCACACGCCGAGCTTGGAGTTGGCGCGTAGCCACGGCGACGACATCGAGTACGTCCACGGAGACTTCCTGGAGTATCCGCTCGAGCCGGCGTCGTACGACGTGATCGGATCCGTCGCCACGATCCACCACGTCGACGCCCGCACCGCCCTGCTCCGCCTGCGCGACCTGCTCCGCCCCGGCGGCGCTCTGGTGGTGATCGGCGTCGCACGATCGAACCTCCCGCGCGATCTCCCGCGCGAATTGGCCGGAGTCGCCGCCAGCTGGGCACATCGCGCCGTCAAGGGCCACTGGGAACACCCGTCCCCGACGGTGTGGCCCCCACCCGTCACCTTCCCGGAAATGCAGTCCCTGGCCGCAGACCTCCTACCAGGCGCGACCTTCCGCCGCCATCTCCTCTTCCGCTACTCAATCACCTGGAGAAAGTGACGAGGCCGTTGCGGCTTCGGTGTCCCACGTGGACAGGCAGAACGGGTGGCCGGCTGGGTCGGTGTAGACGTAGCAGTGGTCGGAGTTCGGCTGGTAGTCGTGGAGTTTGGCGCCCGCGGCAAGGACTCGGGCGCCGGTTGCGGCCAGGTCGTCGACGTAGAAGTCGAGGTGCATTCGCATGTCGCTGCCGGGCCATTGTGGTGGCTCGAAGTCGTCGACCTGTTGGAAGCCGAGGGAACCGTTCGGGCCCGTCACGGCGGCCCAATGCGTCGTACCGCTGGCGGTTCCGCCGGTGATCTCGGCGTAGAACCGGGCGAGGGCGAGCGCGTCGGGCGCGTTCAGCGTGATGCCTTCCAGCCGGATCGTGTCAGACATCACTACCTCGGTACGCCGGGGTGAGCTCGGTCCAGCGGGCGTGCCACTCCGGCGCCGGCTTCTCCTCCGACCAGCCGTCGGCGTGGGCCGGGCCGTCAAGCGCGAGCGCACGGCCGAGATCCTCCAGGTGGACCTGCCAACCGGCGCCGTGGAAGTGCATCGAGCCGATCGGCAGGCCGCGCTCCTCCACCACCAGCTTGGTCTGTGACCCGACCGGAGCGAGCCAGGCCTCGAGTTGGCCCTCGTCGTCGGTGCCGGGCTCGGTGGTGAGCAGCAGATGGTGCGGAGCCTCGCAGCTGTCGATCCGCACCTCGCCGCTCCACGTGCTCGTGAAGACGGCGCGGATCGTCTCGCCCTCGTGCAAGCCGCCCGACACCTTGGCGATCCAGCGCGCCAGTCGCTCCGGCGTCGTACACGCCGCCCACAGGTCGTCGATATCCGTGTCGTAGACGTCCTCGACGCGCACCGCGCCGCGGGTTTCGTCCAGAGCCCGCATCGTCCCGGTCATCCTCACTGCGACGCCTTCTTTCCTCGTGCGATCTCGGTGTGCAGTGCGTCGAGCCGGTTCCGCCACAGCGCGCGGTAGCCCTCGAGCCACTCGTCCACCTCGACGAGCGCCTCCGGCCGCAAGCTGTAGATCCGCCGCTGCGCCTCCTGGCGTACGTCGACCAGCCCGGCCTCCCGCAGCACCCGCAGGTGCCGGGACACACCGGGGCGGGCGATCGGCAGCGCGTCGGCCAGCTCACCGGCCGTCGCCGGATGATCCCGCAGGATCTCCAGCACCGTGCGCCGGCTCTGATCCGCCAACGCCTGCAACACCATGTCCATGGCGTGAATGTACCCAAGTAGTTACGTAACCACAAGGGTACATTCAGAGCTTGGCGCCGATCAGCTGGAAGATGTCGTCGTGCGCGCCCGGGAGGTCGTCGTGCCCGAAGTCGGGGTAGCTGCGGACCTCCTTCGGCGAGGTGATCTTGTTGTACGCCGCGAACTGCGTGGACGGCGGGCAGATCTGGTCCTCGAGCCCGGTGAACAGCGTGACCTCGGCCCGGATCCGCGGTGCGAGGTGCTGGACGTCGATGTAGCCGAGGGTGGTGAAGATCTCCTCCTGCCGGAGGTGCCGCGGGTCGCGCTTGCGGAACCAGGTGACGATCTCGTCGTACGGCGAGGTCTCCAGATTCAGGTCCCACGTCCGCTGGTAGTCGGACAGGAACGGGAACACGCTCGCGGTGTACTTGATCGTCGGCGTCAGTGCGGCCGCCACCAGCGACAACCCGCCGCCCTGGCTCCACCCGGTCGTCGCGATCCGGGCCGCGTCGACCTCCGGCAGGTCGCCGATGATGTCGGCCAGCCGCCGCGTGTCCAGGAAGACGTGCTTGTACAGCAGCCCGTCCGGCCCGGCGTCCAGCCCGTGCACCAGGTGGTGCTGCAGCGAGAAGGCGTTGGCTTCCTGCGACGGCGTACGGAACCCGACCTGCTCGCGGACGTCGAGCGCCGCGACCGTGAAGCCGCGCGCGGCGTATGGCAGTAGCTCGACCCACTTCGGCTGCTCACCGCCGTACCCGTGGAACAGCAGCACGGCCGGCCCGGTCGGCTCGGCGGGACGCAGCACCTTCGCGTGCACGCGGTAGCCGCCGGTCCCGGTGAAGTACAGGTGCTGCGCCGTCGCAGTCGTCAGCGGGAAGTCCGCGGCGTCGACGAACTCGGCGTCGGCCGCGACCTCGTCCAGTGAGAGCAGCGCCTTGTCCCAGAACGCGTCGAAGTCCGCGGGACGCGGATTCGTGCCCTGGTAGGTCAGGAGTTCGTCGTACGACAGGTCGAAGGAAAGCACTGCATCATTCTGCGTCGCCGGCGTCCTCGGGGGCAGTCCCGTCCCAGATCGTGTACCCGTGTGCGGCGTTCAGCTTGTCCCGCAGCGCGGTCTCCAGTTCCTCGACCCGCCCGGGGGCCAGCCACGAGACCGGCAGCAGGATCGGGTGGTCGGGGTTCTTGGTCCGCAGCACGATCGCCTCGCCGTGCGTGGTCTCGACCCGGCCGACCTCGGTGATGTCGGTCCAAGGCGTGCGCAGGCCGCGGACCTCGATGTCGCGGTCGCGCAGCCGCGCGACCTTGGGCGGCCGGGCCAGGATCCACAGGCCGGCGATCGCGATCAGGCCGCCGAGCGTGACGAACACCGACACCGCGACGCTCGGCAGCCCCAGCGCCCAGAGCACCGCGGCCACCCCGAGAATGATCAGCCCGGCGGCCAGGATCCCGAGGAACCGTCCCGACCGCATCCGGTACGTCGTCCGCATCGGCACAGGATCTCATCCGCCCGGGGTGACCGGATCAGAAGGCCCGAGCCAGAGGTCAGTTGCCGGTCTGGCTCGGGTTGTAGGCGCAGGCGTCGTTGAGGTTCTGGGCCTCGCCCGGGGTGGCCGTCGGCTTCGGCGGCGTCGTCGGGCGCTTCGTGGTGGTGCTGCTGGTCGGCTTCTTGGTCGGCTTCGCGCTCGGGGTCGAGGCGACCGGGTTCGTCTTCGGCGCGATCGCCTTCTGGATGATCTCCTGCATCGCCGTGTAGTCCGGGTTCTTGCCGGTCGGGAAGTTCTTGTTCTTGTCCAGGTCGATGTTGGTGACCTTGGCGTTCTTCACCTTCAGCGCGAGCTGGATGAACGCCGCCAGGATGTCCTGCGGGATATCGGTGCGCAGCAGCTGCTTCCCGGCCTTCGCGATCTGCTGGTACGACGTCACCAGGGTCTGCGGGTTCGCGCTGCTCACCAGCGCGTGGATCGTGCAGCGCTGGCGCTCCTGACGCGACGGGTCGCTGAGGCCGTAGCGGCCGCGCGCGAACCACAGCGCGTGGTAGCCGTCGAGCTTCTGTTCCGGGCCCGGCTCGATGTACCCGCTGGGCTTCTTCTCGCTGTTCGACCCGGGGCCGGCGCCGTAGTCGCCGCCGATCGGCACCCGGTAGTTCACGTTCACCGTGATGCCGCCGAGCGCGTCGATGATCTGCCGGAAGCCGGCCAGGTTGACCTGCATGTAGTAGTCGATGTCCAGGCCGAGCGCGGCGCTCGCGGCCAGCTTGACCACGTCCGCGCCCTCGTTGTCGGTCTGGCCGAGGATCCCCGGGTGCGCCTTCGGGACGTTCTCGTACATCGCGTCGAGGTAGTACTCCGGCTGCTCGACGTTGCCCAGGTTCGGGTCCCAGAAGCCGTCCGGGTACGCCTTGTGCAGCGGTGAGTCCTGCGGGAACGGCATCCGCATCCAGTTCCGGCTGAGCGAGATCAGCGCGGTGTCACCGGTCTTGGTGTCGATGCTGGCCACGATCACCGTGTCGGTCCGGACGCCGGTCCGGCCGACGCCGTCGTCGGCGCCGAGCAGCAGCAGGTTCAGCCGCGGGATCTTTGCCCACGGGTCGCTCTTGTTCACCTTCGGCCGGGTCGCGCTCTTGGAGTTGCCCTCGGACTGGAACACGCTGCCGACCAGGTCGCGCTGGGCCATCACGGTCTGCGCCGCGACGGTCGTCGGGACCGCGATCGCGAAACAGAGCAGCCCGACGAACATCGAGCCGGCCAGCCGGCCGGTATAGGTCATGCTGACCGGGCGGAGCAGCTTGTGCGACGCCACCACGGTCCAGATCCAGCCGGCGCCGAGCAGCACGACCGCGCCGGTCGCGATCAGCAGCTGGCGCGGGGAGACGAGCAGGGCCAGCACCGAGTCGCGGTGCGTGAGGCCGACGTACGCGGCGATCAGCAGCAGGCCGATGCTGATCGTCAGGACGAAGGCGCCGAGCTTCTTCCGGCCGCCCATCAGCAGTCCAGTGCCGGGGACCAGGGCGCTGAGCAGGGTCAGGCCGATCGCCTTCGACGCCGTGCGGGCGCGGTGCGAACGGGCACGGGACCGGCTGGCCCGCGGCGCTGCCCTCCGACCGGCTGCGCGAGTGCTTCGCGACATGGCTCCGTTCCCTGATCGACGACGTGACGACCCCTCCGTCGGCCGCGCGCAGCGGCCCACGGTACATCAGACGCCCACGCCGCCCACTTGGTTGACGTGATGCTGTCGACCCCCGTCGATGCCCGCCAGCGTACACATCCACCGGCCGACACACCGAAGGTCCCACCCCGAACACTCAGAGTCGCCACCCACCCCACCGCCCCGAGCGGAGTGGCCAGTCAAGCCCGTCCAGAAGCCCGTCGCCAAGCCGAGCACCTCCCCAAGCCAAGCAAAGGTGAGTCGCCAGACCAAGGCGAGTGGGCACCCAACCCAGCGCGGGGGGTCCGGGGGGCGAAGCCCCGCCGGGCGGGCCCCGGGGGTTGCACCCCCGGAAGAAATAGCCGGAGCGCCTCGCCTGCGCATTCTGCAGGCAAGGCGCTCCCAAAGCGGAGGCGGCGGGATTTGAACCCGCGAGAGGGGATTACCCTCAACCCGCTTAGCAGGCGGGCGCCATCGACCGGACTAGGCGACGCCTCCTCCGACGATCCCCACGCGGGGGACACGACGACGGCCAAGACTATCCGGTGGACCCGCCCGGCAGCAAAAGCGGGGTCAGCTGCTCAGCGATTGCTTCGCCTCGGCGACCAGTTCGACCGTTCGCGGCGTCATCGGCTCGGGCGAGACGATCAGGTGCTGGACGCCGAGCTTGCGGTACCCCGCGGCCGCCTCGGGCAGCTCCTGGACGGCGATCGCCTTCGGACTGGGATCCGGTACGGACTGGTCCGGGTCGCGCACGATGATCCCGGCCGTCGCGGTCACCGACCCCGCCGGCTTGCCGGCCGTCTCGACTGCCTGGCGGAGGGTCTCGAGGCGCTCTTCCACCTGCAGGTCGGGGGCGCCGTACCAGGCGGTGTTCCAGGCGTCGGCCCACTCGGCGGTCAGCCGCATCATGCGCGGCCGGTGGCCGGCGACCAGGATCGGGATCCGGTGCGGCGGCGCCGGGTCGAGGTCGGCGTCGCGGACGGAGTAGTACGTGCCGTCGTACGTGACCGTCTCGCCGTGGATCAGCCGCGCGACGATCTCCAGCCACTCGGCGAACGTCCGACGCGGTGGTCGGTCGGCAGCCCGAAGGCCTCGTATTCCGGGTCGTGCCAGCCGGCGCCGACACCGAGCGTCAGCCGGCCGCCGGAGACCTCGTCCAGCGTCACGGCCATCTTCGCGGTCAGGCCGGGATCGCGGAACGATGCGCAGAGCACCATGTTCCCGAGCTCGACCCGCTCGGTGACCGCGGCGACCGCGCTCAGCAGGGTCCAGCTGTCGTGCATCCCGAAGACCTGCCCCTCCGGGTCCCGGTAGAGGAAGTGGTCGGCCAGCCAGACCGAGTCCAGGCCGCCCTGGTCGGCCGCCTCCGCGACGGCCCGCACGTCCTTCCAGCCCGGCATCCCGCCGCCTGGCCCGTCCCCTGCGCCGAGCGGAAGCATCACACCGATCTTCAGGTCCACGGTCCGACACCGCCGATCTTCTCGACACTGATGTGCGTGATGTACCCGGCCGGCAGGTCGTCACCCGGCAGGAACTCCGCGTCCGGGCCGAGGTAGGTCTTCGCGAGCTCCCGCAGTACGCCGACCGCGCCGCCCTCGGTGATCCGGGCGGTGCCGGTGACGATCAGGTACTCCGCGAGGCCCATCTCGTTGACCCGGTCGGTCTCGATCGACAACGCGACCCGGCCGTCCCGGCGGATGTTCTTCACCTTGCGGTTGTTCGGCACGTGTGCGGCGATGATCTCGTCGCCGTCCAGGCCGACCCAGACCACCGAAACCTGCGGGCTGCCGTCGGGGTTCAGGGTCACCAGGTGGCCGAGGGCATCGGATTCGAGCACGGCTCGCGCACTCTCAGGGATTCGCATGCGGTCAACGTACGTGGATCATGGGCGCTATGAGGAGGCCGTACCCGGATCGGGCGGCCGCGGGCCGCACGCTGGCCGACGAGCTCGGATCGGTCGGCGGCTCCGTTCTGGTTCTCGGGCTGGCGCGCGGCGGCGTTCCCGTCGCGGCCCCGGTCGCGGACGCCCTGGGCGCGGAGCTCGACGTCCTGATCGTGCGCAAGCTCGGCCTGCCGGGGCAGCCGGAGCTGGCGATGGGCGCGATCGCCGGCGTCGGCGAGGAGTTGCACGTGGTCCGCAACGAGCCGATCGCGGCGGAGGTCGCCCCGGAGACGCTGGAGGCGGTCCGGCAGCAGGAGGTCCTGGAGCTGCGCCGCCGCGAGCACGCCTACCGCGGCGACCGCCCGCCGATCGACGTCCGGGACCGCGTGGTGATTCTGGTCGACGACGGCCTGGCGACCGGCGCGACGATGCGCGCGGCCGTGGAAGCCGTACGGCGCCAGGGCCCGGCGCGGCTCGTCGTCGCCGTACCGGTCGGCGGGATCGACAGCTGCCGGCGGCTGTCCCAGGTCGCGGACCAGGTGGTGTGCGCGTGGATCCCGCAGTACTTCACCGCGGTCGGTCAGGCGTACCGGGACTTCTCGCCGGTCGGCGACGAGGAGGTCCGCCGGGTGCTCGCGGAAAGCACGGCGCGGCGCCCCGGAGGATGATCCGGGGCGCCGCACCGTGGTGGCCCGGCCGCCGGCTTCCGACTCGGCGGCCGGTGCTCTGGGGCCGCGCTGTCAGCCCAGCCGGGCCTTCAGGTGGTCGAGCTCGACCTTCAGCGACGTCGGCACCGTGTCGCCGAGCTTGGCGAACCACTCCTCGATCAGCGGGATCTCTGCCTTCCACTCGTCAGGGTCGACGTGCGACGCGAGTTCCAGATCCTGTGCGGTCACGTCGAGCCCGCTGACGTCCAGCGCGCCCGCGGCAGGCACCCGGCCGATCGGGGTCTCGACCGCCTCGGCCTTGCCCTCGATACGCTCGATCATCCACTTCAGCACCCGGCCGTTCTCACCGAAGCCCGGCCAGACGAACTTGCCCGCCTCGTCCTTGCGGAACCAGTTCACGTAGAAGATCTTCGGCAGCTGCGCCGCGTCGTGCTGCTTGCCCACGGTCAGCCAGTGGTCGAAGTACTGCCCCGCGTCGTAGCCGAGGAACGGCAGCATCGCCATCGGGTCGCGCCGGACGACGCCGACCTGGCCGACCGCCGCCGCGGTGGTCTCTGACGACAGCGTGGCGCCCATGAAGACACCGTGCGCCCAGTCGCGCGACTCGGTCACCAGCGGCACCGTCGTGGCCCGGCGGCCGCCGAAGATGATCGCGGAGATCGGCACGCCGTTCGGGTCGTCGTACTCGTCGGCGATGATCGGGCACTGCTTGATCGGCGTGCAGAACCGGCTGTTCGGGTGGCTGGACAGCTCGCCCGAGGCCGGCGTCCACTCGCGGCCCTTCCAGTCGGTCAGGTGGTCCGGCGGGGTCGGCGAGTAGCCCTCCCACCAGACGTCGCCGTCGTCGGTGAGCGCGACGTTGGTGAAGACCGAGTTGCCCTTCTCGATGGTGCGCATCGCGTTCGGGTTGGTCTTCCAGCCGGTGCCGGGGGCGACGCCGAACAGGCCGAACTCCGGGTTCACGGCGTACAGCCGGCCGTCCTTGCCGAACCGCATCCAGGCGATGTCGTCGCCGAGCGTCTCGACCTCCCAGCCCTCGAGGGTCGGGTCGAGCATCGCCAGGTTGGTCTTGCCGCAGGCGCTCGGGAACGCGGCCGCGACGTAGTGCACCTTCTTCTCCGGCGAGATCAGCTTCAGGATCAGCATGTGCTCGGCGAGCCAGCCCTCGTCGCGGGCCATCGCCGACGCGATCCGCAGCGAGTAGCACTTCTTGCCGAGCAGCGAGTTGCCGCCGTACCCGGACCCGTACGACCAGATCGCCCGCTCCTCGGGGAACTGGACGATGTACTTCTCGTCGTTGCACGGCCACGGCACGTCGTCCTCGCCGGGCTGCAGCGGGGCGCCGACCGAGTGCAGGCAGGGGACGTACGACGCGTCGGTGCCGAGCTTCGCGAGCACCTCGGCGCCGGTGCGGCACATGATCCGCATCGAGGCGACGACGTACGCCGAGTCGGTGATCTCGACGCCGAACATCGGCTTCTCGGCGGTCAGCGGGCCCATGCAGAACGGGACGACGTACATCGTCCGGCCGCGCATGCTGCCGCGGTACAGCCCGGTCATCAGCGCCTTCATCTGCGCCGGGTCCATCCAGTTGTTGGTCGGACCCGCGTCCTTCTCCTCTGCCGAGCAGATGAACGTCCGCTGCTCGACCCGGGCCACGTCCGACGGGTCGGTGCGGACCCAGAACGAGTTCGGCTTCTTCTCGTCGTTCAGCCGGACCATGGTGCCGGCCGCGATCAGTTCGTCGGTGAGCTTCGCGTACTCCGCGTCCGAGCCGTCGACCCAGTGGATCCGGTCCGGCTGGGTGAGCTCGGCGACCTCGGCGACCCAGGCCAGCAGGCCGGCGTGCCGGGTCGGTGCGTCGGTCAGGTCGTACGTCGTGGCTGGTGCGGCCGGGAGGTCCGCTGCGGCTGCTGGGGCGGCGGTCTCGGTATGGGTCGGGCTGGCGGTGGTCGTCATCGGCGGCTCATTCCCTCTCGGCTGTCGGGCCCGGCAAACCGCGCGGCCCCCTCGACGCTGAGGAGGTACGGCTCCGGCCGCCGGGGTCTCCGGCGGTTCGATCCAGCTGGCTGGCGGTGTGATCTCTCGCAGACCAGTGCGTCCAGTGGACGTATACCAGTGCGCAAGTGGTACTACGGTACGCGAACCGGCTGGGTGCTGAGAACCCCGAGAACGTGAACCCGGTCACAAAGTTTTCGCGACAATCGCTTTCCGGTGTCGCTTGTGAAAAAGAGAACGGCCCGCGCTGTTTCGCGCGGGCCGTTCAGGAGATTTTGCGGCGGATCAACTGGTCTGCCGCCAGATGTCGTTGACGACCCTCTGGATGTCCGGCGCCTCGGCGGTCTGGCCGACGACCATCGCGCCGACCAGCCAATACTGCCCGCCGCTCTGGAACGCGCGCGTCATCGTGATCGTGTACGGCGCCTTCGCCGACACCGTCAGCCAGGTCCGTGAGTCCTTCGCGGCCGCCGGCGCCGTGGTCTTGTAGATCTTCGTCCACTGCTGGTCGAAGGCCGGCCGGTCCGCCACGCACCCCGCCAGGCTCGCGCACGGGTGCAGCGCGAACTGCGCCTTCATCGCGTTCTTCAGGCCGCCCGGCTCGTAGTCGTTCTTGGTCACGATCCGCCGCAGGATCAGCTGCGACGACTCGCCCAGGAAGGCCACCTCCGGCGGCCGCGGCCAGCCGAGCGCGAACGGCAGCTCGGCGTTCGCGACCATCTGAACGTCGGCGCCGGCTGCGTAGGTGGCGCCGAAGATCCCGGCCGATCCGTCGGGGCGTTTGTACGGCGCGGTCGTGACGCGGTTGATCGGCGGGATCAGGACGGTGGACGGGATCGGCTCCGGGCTGACCGCGGCCGCCGGGGCCGCCTCGCCCGGCTCGTCCTTCACGGCGCCGCCGATCGCGGTGCCGATCGAGTACGCGATGCTGAACACGATCAGCACCGCGACCGCGACAACGGCGTAGACCCAGGCGCCGATCTTGCGCCGGTACTGCCGGGCGATCTCGATCTTCGACTGCGGCTGCTCGTCCTGCTCGCCTTGCTCGTCGTGCGGCGTCGCCTGGTCGGGGCGGTCGACGTACGACGGGATGTCGCCCCGCGGGGCGCTGGTGTCGCCGGGCGGCAGCGTCGGCGGCGTCGCGCCGTACCCGGCGAGCTGGGTGCGGACCGCCTGCAGCGACTCCTCGTCGTTGCCGAGCACCCCGTCGAGCGGGTCGACCAGGCGCTCGGCGCCGGTCTGCCCGTGGACGAGCTGCGTGATCGCGTACGGACGGCCGGCGCTGAAGTTCGCCGCCCACAGCGGAGTCTCCTGCCGACCGGGCACCAGCGCGGCGTCGCGGCTCGCCCGGGTCAGCCGGTCGACGACCGTCGCGTTCCGGGCGCCTTCGTCGCTGAGGACGAGCGCGACGACGTCCATCCCGGTGAACGTCCGGCCGTGCCACAACTCCGCCAGCGGGTGCAGCAGGATCCGCTGGTCGAACTGATAGCCCGGGATCTCTGGCGCGCTGTTGCTCACTTGCTCTCCCAGATCGCTCGGTCCGCCAGCGCCAGCGCCGCCTTCTGCGCGGGGTCCGCGTCGATCGGGTTGGCCGTGTAGTCCACCAGGACGACGACGTCGGCGCGCTGCACCATCGTGTGGACGCTCCAGGTCTCACCGGCCAGTCCGCTCGCGGTCCGGCTCACCTTCGTCGGGTACGGGCGGTTCTCGTCGTACGCCTTCAGCGGCGACCGGGTGAACGTCCGGCTCGCCACCTGGTCCGGCGTGAACGGCGCGTTCCCCGCGCCGGCGTCCTTCCCGCCGTACGCCGTGATCGTGACCTGCACGCTCGCCGACGTGTACGCCCGCACCTTCGCGCGGGAGCTGCCCGCCGTGCAGGTGACGGTCGTGGTCCCGCCCTGGGTCATCGTCACCGGCCCGTCCGATGCCTTCGGCAACAGGTTCGCCACGTCGCCGATCCGTGCGCACAGATCGGCCGGCAGCACCCGCGCCGGGAGGATGTCCTCCGGCGTCACCGGCTCGCCGACCGCGAAACCGACCCCTCCGCCCACCAGCGCGGCCATCCCACACCCGATCGCGGTCCCCCGCACCAGTCGACTAGCCATGCCCGCGACCCTAACCACGCCAGGGTCCTCCCACGCGCGCAAGACCGCCGTGTCGCGGTTCCGTCACGAGACACGCGACGGTGTCTGGGAACAGGCTATTGCTTGTCGTCAGACACCGACGGGTGTTCCCAGGCCTCAGGCGAGCAGAGTTTTGACCGAGCCGCCGGACTCGGTGAGCTTCGTGCCGAGGCCATTCAGGGCCTCGCCGACCGTCGCGAGGATGCCGGACAGGTCCTGCAGGTTGCCGGCCAGGCTCTCGATCTCGGTCGCGACGCCGCCGATCTGCCCGCTGCCGTCGTTCAGCTTCTTCGCCGCCGCGTCGCCGATCCCGGGGATCTTGTCCAGCTCACCCGCGAGCCCGGCGAGCATCCCGGCCGCGTCGTGCAGCCGGTCCTTGGCCGCGCTCATCGTGGTCGCGCTCCCGCTCAGCGCCTTCCGCGCCCCGCCCTCCCCGTCCTCGCCCACGAGCGCCCCGGCCGCCTTCGCCGCCTGCTCACCGGCCTCCGCGAGCCCCGCCCCGATCGTCTTCAGCAACTCCGGCAGCTTCCCGAGAAACCCGACCGCGTCGTCCGGCAGCCCGCGGACCAGATCCAGCACCTTCTGGAAGTCGTCCGAGTTCTCCATCACGAACCCGACGGCCTTCTTCACGTCCCCCAGATCCCGCCCACCGAGCAAGTCCTCAATACCCATCCGCGGATCGTAGAGCCGCCACCTCCCCACCCCCCGCCACGCCGCACCCCACCACCGTCACGACCTCGTTGCGAGAGCCGATTGGCATCCACCCGCCCCCGCCATGTATCGTTACTCGACGTTGTCCAGCGCTCGTAGCTCAACGGATAGAGCATCTGACTACGGATCAGAAGGTTGGGGGTTCGAATCCCTCCGAGCGCGCAAACAAAACCCCAGGTCATAAGGTCGTGACCTGGGGTTTCGCTCCCTCCGGGGTGGTTCTTGCCAACGCCTCTGCTGGTGCCTTCCAGCCCACGGCCGGCCAGCGGAGGTTCAGCAGCTCTCCACGCCGAGCACCCGAGTAGGCAGCCAGTCGGGGTCAAGATCGTTCGTCCGGCGAGGCGCTCCATCTTGGCCCCTCTGGCGTCTCCTGATCGCGCTACGCGTGGGCTGAACGGCAGACGGGAAGCTGCTAGAGCTACCGCGGGTAGTCCGACTCCTCCCAACCATCCAGGTCCGCGATGCGCCACGGGTCGCCTGGTCCGGACCGCTGGGCAATGTGGCCCGGGGGCATGGTGGCTAGCTGAGCGATGGAGCTATTCGTCTCGATCACGTGAGTGATGTGCGTGACAACCGACGCACCAGGCGGGTTCGGATCGTCGACAGCGTCGCTGATGAGCCAGGAGCCGTCGGGTGCGTGGATCACCTCTCGCGCAGGCTGCTCCCCCGAGAGCACTGTCCTTTGCACGAGGGCGCCCAGGTTGCTGGGGAAGAGCTGGTCCTCGAAAGGAAACGGCAAGTGCCGGAACATCTCGCGCTTATCGGTCATTCTTGGCGCCTTCGCTCGGTCGAACCGTCGGCGGCAGTCTGTCAGCGGGACACGAGCGCCCTGCTAACGGACTTGCCAACAGCGGACACAGATCGGGCCAGACAACCGTGGACAGTTCGCTAGATCAGCATCCACGCCCAGGCGCGCAGTGGACAGGGACGGACGCTCGGAGCTCGACCACGGATGAGAAGGTTGGGGGTTCGAATCCCTCCGAGCGTGCAAACCCGAAGGCCCAGGCAGACACTCGCTGACCTGGGCCTTTGTGTCTTCCGGAGGCAACGGCAGAGAAGGCGGCTGTCGTGCTCGCCGCCCTCTTGCCCCCCGATTGACCCCAACGTCACTGCCACGGTTCCGAAGCTGGTGCCGGTGTACTCCCACCGGTACCTGCCGGCCGGGCGCGGCGCCTCCGGCCACCCCGTGCTCTCCATGCACCAGACCGACATCATCTTCTACGGACTAAACCTGCTGGACTACGTCTACCAAGAGCTCTCGGCCGGGCCGGGTCTCGACCGCTCGGAGCCAGAAGGGCAGCCGCAGGCGACTGTCCCGTTCTGGCGAGAGTTCCTTGAGCGACGGTGGCGGCCGAAGACGCAAGGGGGCAGTTGCGGGCGAGATTCCGCGTCAGGACTTAGAGTTCTCCAGGGCGCGACCGGCGGTGTCTCGCGGAACCGTCTCCGAACTTCCCGCGCCGCCTGGCCACCCACCATCGCGCTACGAGCCACGCAGTTGCTACTACCGCCACCGCGAGACCAAGCTGTGCCAGCAGCCAGTGCCCGGCATCGCCCGCGATTGCGGCACCGAAGAATCCACCGTAAAAGCCCACCATCGCTGGCCACGGAGCCTCCATCTCGCGGATCGGTGCCCACCAGCTGACAGCCGCGAGAAACAGAGTGGCTACGGCTACTAGCCAAGGCGGATCAGCGGTCATGTCCAAACGGTAGCCGTACACCAACGTCACCCTCGCGCTCCTCGAAGAGAAACCCGAGCTTGTCCACGGCATCATGCTGCAATTCCTCGGCCACGTCGACGTAGATGACCTTCGTCGTACGGGCGTCAGCGTGCCCGAGAATGTCCTGAACTGCTCAGGCGGGATTCGCTGTGGAGTCAACTGTCGCGAGTGAGCTCCCCAAGGGCGGTCATTGCGTGGCTGGCGACCAGCTCGTCCGAGTCGGCGATCATCCTTCTCATGAGGGCAATATCTCTGTCATGGGAGACACAGAGCCACCATCGAACCGTCCCTGATCTGTCCTCCGCGAGCCGGCGTTGAACATCGTCTGGAAGCACGTCGCGTGCGGCAACCTTGGCCCGGGCCGCGGCGTTGGAGTCCTCGGCAAGTCTCCGCAGTTGGTCTTCTGTTGCCAGCTCGTTGAGAGCAACCTCGCCGCGCACACGCGCATCTGGGTCCTGCATGACGGCCTCCAGGACGCTCGCGCTGTGTGTGCTCGTCGCCAGTTGCTCGCGAACCTGCCAGTCAGGGTCTGCAATGACGGCCTGGATCAGATCGGGTTCCAGGTCACGCAGCTGGGCCGCAGCCCATCTGGTCTCCCTGTCAGGTGACCGAACCGCGGCTTGTCGAACAGCTCGGTCGGCATTCGGATGCTGAACTGCGTCCCAACGAATCTGCCGATCTGCGTCTCCCAAGCAGGCAAGCAGCAGTTCGGGCGGACAACCCGGATTGCCGACCACTGCTTGTCTGGTCCGACGATCACTGTCGCCGGCCAAGCGTTGGAGCACCCAACTCGGCACATCCCTGCGCGCAGCCAGTGCGCGACGCACGCTCGGACTTGGATCTACGACGAACTGCTTCCAATCGCGTGCCAACAGCGACGCGGTCCCGGCTTGGCGTGCACGATCAGCCACCTTCACGAGTCGATGGTAGGCGCGCCAGGTCAACGTTGTCGGGCGCACAAGCCGCAAATCCGCAGGCCGATCCCCGGCATTGCGCGACGCATGTGGCCGCACCGGAATGGGGACCATCTCGTCGAGCTGTGCGCCGGGCGGCACACCACAACCCGGTCTGACCCGTCAGACTGCGCGCATGAGTGCAGGCGGAGATGGTCCAGGCGGATGACCCACATGTGCCGCTCTGCCACAGTGGAATGGATGGGTCTACTGAGCGGGGTGAAACGGTGACCGACAACCGTGAAGCGGCTGGGCTCGATCATTTTGACGTCGCTCTCGCCGCCCTCCGCCGCGCCCGACCGAGGCCCAGCGTCACCGATGCCGCCGAAGTGCTCCGTCAGGCGTTGGCTGCGGACGGAGTCATCTGGCCACAGTCGTCCCTGCTCGAGATCGCGCGCACTGTCGTAGAACCATCGTGGCCCCTTCGCCACCCAGTGAGGTTCCTCCGAGAACGAGCTGTGCGCGACCGGAACGACTCCGAACGAACCATTGGTTCTCCCATCGATCGACAGCACGACGCCGTCGAATCCGCCCAGCGGCAGCGAGTTGCACTCGATCTCACAGCCTATGACGCAGTCAAGGGAGTCGAGTTCCTCGCTGCTCGACCGGGCGAGGTCGGCGTCGTATTGAACCCCTGGACGCAGTCCGTGGCCGAGGCAATTCGGCGACGATGCTCGCCTTACCAGGTCTACTTCCTTGAGACTCTGCCCGGGCTCGAGGCTGATCCGCCCCAGAAAACCCTCGACACCTGATGCGCCACGCACGCTCATCGGCTGCCCCCTCCGCACGTGTCCCGATCAGCGCTTCAGACCGTCGCACATGACCTGGCGGACGGGTAGCGCGCATCAGTCGACGCAGGACCTGGCGGCCTTCAGACTTCAGACCGTGATCCGCCAACAGATCCGCGGCACATCTCCGTCAGCTGATGTGCGACAGGCTAGGCCTCTCGCGACCCACTGCGGGCGCCGGCCAACGCACGGATGTGCCGATGTGAGGATGTCGCCAGTCGCGATGCTCGTGCGCCGTCAAGGTGGCGATACACCTACGCTGAGGGAGATTCGCCAACCAACGCGATGTTGATGGTGTCCTCCGGAGAGAGTGTCGCCAGGTTTGGCGGCTCGCCTCCGCTCCGCGCCACGAGCGCGTCAACCGATTCCTTGAATCCCGCGACCCTATCGGTGATCGACAGGAAATCACCGCTGACATGGTCAACGTCCAACGTGATGAGGCGTTCGTCGTCCGGCGGCAGCAGCAACACGGAGATGCCCGCCCCCGTCAGCTCCGACCAGGGGTAGCCAAAGGTCGTACCGGAATCGGTCAGCCAGACGCCGTCCTCGTCAACGATCACACGGTCGGTCACCTGTGTACCCTACCGATGCGCCATGGTGATGGCCTCCGTTGCGTGGCTCTCGCGCCGTCAAGGCGGTCAAGTAGTGGGCGGGTCCCGAGACCTCAGTCGCACTCTCATGCCGCAATGCGGTCCTCCGCCGACGACCTACAAATCACGCTCGAAGACATCGATCAAGGTGCTGACGACTCGCCGTGCCTGCTCCTGGGAGTCCGCGCGCTGCCACCGTGCGAGCGTGTCGCCGATGGCCTCGACCAATGGCTCGTCCTGATCGCTCCACGTCTCCAGGTGCAGAAGCAATTCCGCCTTGGCAGATTCATCCATGTTGAGCATTCTCGGGCCGCGCAAGCCAACCTGCACTCATAGCCGCGATCCGCGCACGGTCATGCCGATTTGCGCTCGCCCGCAATCCTGCTGCCTGCACACCGAAGAATCACTCATAGTTCGATCGCGCGGTAGGCGAAGGCCCGGTCGACGACCTCCTGCGGGGTTGGATCGTGATCGAACTCATCGTTCGGCCAGAAGATGAGGTCAGCAGCGCGAGGATGCGGCACAGCGGCCCGGAACTCGGCAACGAGGCGATCGGCTTCCTCCTCGCCAGCGTAGTCGCCTGTCATGATCCGGCCCACGATGCGGATGAGTTCAGCACGCTGGCTTGGCGAAGCGCCCATGAGTCGTCTCCGATTTCGATGGGCTGGCCGATCATGCCAGGCGGCCCACTGATTTGCCGCAGAGAGTGAAGCTCGTGCCGATGAGCGGACCTCATCTCCGGACCGTGTACGTTCCTCTTCGTGCCGAACGGTCACGTAGTAACGGTTGCCACTGACGCCGGAATGCTCGCGCTGTGGCGGGGATCCGCCTTCGCCGACATCGGCGGGTACGACGCTTGGGAGGAGCGTGTCAACGAACGGCTCTCCGAGGCAATCCAGTCGGGTGAGCTGATCCCGATCGGTATCCAAGGGGACGGAGCGTTCGGCGTGCGCGTTGCGGTAGCCCCGGACGCCGCGACGGAGCGCGAGGTCCGGTACACAGTTGTGACCAGCGAGCCTTACCTTCTCGTGGCTGATGGCGGACCCATCTTCCTGAGCGGAATCGAGGCCGTCGGCGATGCGCAGTCCAGCCCTGTCACACTGCCGCTTGCTCCAGGGCGCTACTCCGTTCGGGCATCCATTGTGGCCTGGGACGAGGAACCTGGCGGGCGTGGCCCTGACGGTCTGCCGGTACCTAACGCGTTGCCGGACTTCCTCGTGGTTGTCGCGCCGAGTGATGGGTCCGAGGCGTTCCGGACGGCTGACATCACCTTCGACCCGCCCGGCTGAGCCGTACGCAAGTTGGGATGGCCTGCGTTTCCACGATCATCCACACGAAGCGGCCCATCTCCAGCGGATCGTCCTCGCTTGTGATCGTGAAGCTGGCGACCTCGGCGAACCAGTCATGATCCAGCGCATACGAGGGTCGCTTCGTCATCGGCTTTCTCCCGGTGCCTTCCCGAAACTCCTGCAGATACCGTGACACCACGCCGACGTGCACGTGGAAGGTGCGCATCTGTGCGGTCGACCGGGCATGGTGGCCTGACAGTTGCAGGCTTCCGACGTGGCCGGTCGTGCCGTCCAGGTAGTACTTGCCGGAACCTCCTCGCCAGCCCTGTTCGCGCAGGGCCGGGGTAATGCATTCCTTGAGCATGCGTCGGTACTGGTCCTGTGCGGTCACCGCGGGAGTCTAGGGCACTCCGAGCATCAGGCCAGGCCGTGCGAAGCATCGCTGCACCGGCCGCTCGGTGTGCGGTAAAGGCGAGAATGCCCGGGACCCGGATCGGCTCCGCGGTTCACTCATCTGCCGCTGTCCGCGCACTCACATGCCGAGATCAGGACGTCATGCTCGCGCAACTGAGCGCCGAGCTTGAAGGCTGTCGATGTTGACGGGCTGACCGCATGTCAGTGGCCGTGCTCCAACCGCGGCCCAATCAGGCAGCCGGTCATGCGAGTTCATCAGCGTGATGTGCAGGCGTGGCGATGGCGCGTTTCGCTGCCAGGAGCCTCCTGTCACACTGCATCCGTGGATGACAAACCGCCTGACGAGGCCGCGCAGGAAACGGTGCGGGAGGAACAGGCCTGGGGCAACAACCGGTGGACCCGGATCTTCCTCGGCCTGCCGTTCCTGGGTGCAACGCTCGTCACGGTCATCGATAGCGCGAATTGGCCCATCCGAGAAATGTGGCCAGCGCTCCTGGCGTTCGGCATCATGACGGTGACGGTGACGCGGCCGACAGTCCGGATCACGGCGCACGAGCTGGTCATCCGCTACCCGATCGGTGGCCGCAGGATCGCCCGCGCGGAGGTGGTCTCTGCGCGGTTCAACTACTTCGGACTCGTCATCCAGCTACGGGACGGCAGCACGGCGTTTGCGTTCCTGGCACCGAAACTGACCTCGACCGAGTTGAGCTCGGGCTGGCAACCCGAACCCGGCGGTGCGGCCTACGAAATCACACGATGGGCCGAAGAGGCCCGCAGCTGATCGCTAACCGACTTGCACGCCCATCCCCTCGGCGGCTGGACGCCTCGCCGCGATTGGGCCGTTCGGCCAGCCGCCGTCATGGGCTACGAGTGACCCTCAACGTCACCCAGCCCGCAACGCACGGATCTGCCGCCGACCGTGAAGTTCGGGCCCACCGATGAGCCGCGTCGCCTTCGGGCGCGCCTACGCGGAGGCCCGGGCAGTCGCCAACGACAATGAGCAAATGGGGACCACGTCCGAACCGCGATGCAGGCACGTCTCAATTGCGAACCCACGCGGGCCTGAGGAGACTAACCTGCCCTTGCTGCTCCATCGGGTGGCCGGGCTGATCGAGGACGAGCGGATCGACCCCATGGACATCCTGGATTTGACAGTAAGTTCAGAGATCACCGAGAACGGGCCCTGGTGGTCGGTCACCGTCTACTGGCAACCAGATCCTACCGGGTAGTGCCACCACCCAGCCAGACCGTTGATACGCGTCGTGCTCCCCGTAGAAGATGACCGCCTGCGTAGCTTGCTCCGAGGTCGGCACTGCACCACCTCGCCACTCACTCCAGACTCTGATGACCTCCTTGGCCAGGTCGACCTCCAGGAGGATACGTGAAGTCCGGAGCGCTCGGGGCCACGCCGTTGACCGCATCCTCGTTCAGCACGACCGCTTCGGAGTACGCGGTCCAGGGTTTGCGCATGAAGATCGTGGGCTCAACCTCGTACGGATCGCCGTCCGGAATGCCATCGAGCGTTGCGATCACCTCGAGCAGGTTGCCACGCAATGGATGATGTCAGACGACTGCCCGGTCACAGGCTCACGAGTCGTGCATGCGAGTGGGGCCGAGGCCTTGATCGTCTACCCACCAATAGCCTCCGGGTACTTCGGGAAGCTGGCCGGCGAGCAATTCGTCCAGGGCACCCAGGACCTTGCGAACCCAGGAACCAAGCGCCGCAGGCGCCTCGACCAGCGGGTCCACGCCGACAGCGGCGGCACGACGCACGAAGGCGGGATCTGTCACCACGACCAGGGCGTCGCCGACGAGGCGGTCCTGGATGAGCGGAATCGCGGCATGGATGAGTTCGACGATGTGATCGTTCGTCACGTAGTCGTCCAGCGCTGCGTCCACGGCCCCCGTGACACAAAGGGCAGCGTTGAGCGCCCATCGGTCCAACAAGGCGTCGAGTTCAGGTTCACTCGGGGTCACGGGGTCAAGCTCGGCCACGAGCAGCGCAAGTACGACGCTCACCGCCGCATCGCGAGTCCAGAACGACTGCCCGCGGAAATCGACCTTGCTCTTCCCCATGGCAGGAGACTAGGACGCCACGAGACCATCCAGACATGCCGCTGTTGGTAACGCCCACAATGAGTAGACCCGACCTGAGCTAGCGTGTCGCCGTGCTCCTCACGAGCGACAACATCGAATCGGAGTTCCTTAGGACCTTTCCCCAGGCAGCCGCCGCTCTTGCGGCCGACGCCGGCGCAGATGCCGCGGGGCGCGTTGACTGGGTGTTCCGCCACGATGTAATGCCCAACGCCATTGGCGACCCGGCTGCCCTGCGCGACGTCTTCGCCTGGATTGAGCGATTGCTGCAGTCCACTGACACCATGATCGAGTACTGGACTGCAATACGCCTCCTTGGTCGGACGTTGGACTGGCCCGAGTGGGTGCCTCTCGTTGAGGAGCACGCAGGCCCACTGCTTGCGACAGCCATGAGGAGATAGACCTACGCCTCGGCAGCACACTCATGCAGCTGTCCGTGAAGCACGGAACTGCCGAGTTGGGGACGTTGAGCGGGTGGTGGTCAGGGCCGGCCAATGATCGGGAAGGCTCGTTCGATCTCGGTTAGCTGGGACAGCCAGGCTTGTAGGTGCGTCTGATCGAGGTCGTGCAGTTCGATGGCCAACCGGTTCCCTACGCCGGGCCGGTCCATGACTTCGCCGGACACCCTCAGGCTTCCGTTCGGCTTGCATTCGATCGTCAGATCAATCCAGTGCTCCATGCTCTGCAAGACCGCGGTGCCGAAGAGGTTGTCGTTGATGAACTTCAATCCCTCAGCCAGCCTCTGTAGTTCGTCTGTCCGGAGATCAGCACTGACGTCCGCGGTGAAGCCTCCTGCACGCACCTTGATCGTGGAGCGGATCCAGTTCCCGTCCCAGTAGTCGGAGGCGCCCTGATGGGGACGACCGAGCACGCTGATGGCGAGATGCTCAGCGTCAAGAGCGCCGAGGACCAGACTGTTCTCCACCGCCCGATCGTCTCAGTCCGCGCTCCCAACAAGCAGCCGCGATCCGCTCGGGTCGGAGGGTGCGCCGCCACCGCGGGGCCTTATGCTCGCCACATGACGCTGCACTCACAGATCCTCGACATCGACGGTGGGCACTCGCTCACGTTCTACTGCGGCGAGCTTCCCGCGGACGTGGCAGTCAGCGCAGCAGGCCATGAGCCAAACGGCTACTTCTGGGAGGGTGTCGCGACGGTTCTGGCTCCCGAACTGGTTCATGGCCTCGAGTTGGACTCCGAAGCGGGCATGTTCAGCGCTGCCGGCCAGCGCAGCGACCTCGCACAACTGCAGACATTGCTCGAACCTGTGCTCGCCAGTCCGGACGTCGTTCGTGAGGTGATCGCACGAGCCGAGTCCGAAGGTTTCGAATTCGACGACTGACGAGTCGCGCGATCATACCGCTGTCGGTGAAGCGCGCACATGCCGATGTGCGGTCGTGCTGTCCGTCATCTCAGATGCTTCCTGAGTGCATCATCGACGTGCTCCCCACAGGCTTGCCACCTTGTCGGTCTGGTTCTGCAAGCCGAGTTTGTCTACTTGGATGCGATGGTCGGCATCCGGGGGGTTCGCCGCGTCCACCTCGTGGAGCATTCGGAACTCATCGTCAGTCAGCCAGACCTTGCGGGACGCCGCACGCCGCATCGCTTCCGGCAGGCCCACCGTCATATGCACGATCAGACACCCGGGTAGCTCCCGTCTGTACAAGTCGCAGGTCTCTGGCGTGAGCACGTCAGCGACGACGACTTCAATGCCCATGGCCAGGAAATTGCGGGCCAGGCTGCAGGCGTTGGTCACACCGAGCCTTTGCTGTTCCCGGCCTTCCCTTCCCTCCCACGGAGCGGCAGCCCCGGTGACGACGAGCTGGCGTACGTCATCCACATCGATGAAAGCACACCTTGGACGACCTTCCGCCAGCGCACGCGCCGTCACGCTCTTTCCTACCGCGGGCCCGCCCGCGAGGATCAATGGTGGAAGAGTCATCGCTTCTCCGGAGGGCGTCTGAGGGACCAACGGTATCGAGACACGTTTACTCATCTGCCGCTGTCCGAGCGCTCGCTTATGCCGACGATCGGTTGTCCGGTCCAGACGACTGATGCTCGTTAGGGCCGGTGCGTGCCCGAAGCTGGGCAACGTCGCCCTCACGGAGGAGAAGCTCCGCACCGACACGAAATGATCGCAACCTGCGGGACGCCATCCAGTCGAAGACCGCTTCACGCTCCAGGCCCAGCTGGTCTGCCGCCTCGTCCAGCGTGAGCATCCGAGGAGCTGGGCTGCTGTCGAATCTTGCCAGCTCCAGGTTGTACCAGCTCTGCTGCTGCAGCCAGAGGAGGTACTCGCGATCGATCGCGCGTGAGCCCGACCCGGCAGTCTCGGCCAGAAACTCATCCAGGAGATCGAGGAGACCATGCACCGCAGCTTGGTCATCCTCCGGACTGAGCGGGCGACCGGCGTGCGGTACGACGAGCCGCCTCACCAGGGCCGGCCAGCCAAGATTGTCCCCGTCGTTCAGCTTGAGGACGAGGAACTCCCTGAACCCGGACAGCTGGTCGGGTCGGCCATGCTGCAGGCCAATGACGAACCTGACAAGCTCCTCATAGGTCAGCCCCGACCGTCCAAAGATCATGCCCGGCCGAAGCCGCACGTGGCGGAGCAACTCTCGGTAGTCCACATCCCCCATGGTCTCAGTGCTGGCCGTGCAAACCTTCCGCAGTCGAGCTCGGCGAGTCGACCGCAGATGACTCACCTTGGCCGGTGCGAATGCACGGATCTGCCGCTTCCGCGCGGTCATGCCGAGTTGAGTGCGTCAGCTGCGCGCGGCTGGTCGAACTTCCCGGGTGTCTCGGATGGAGGGTGACAAGAACATGGCTGTGGCAGGCGAGGACCTCGCGGGCAGTTCACGTACGGCCCCAGCTCGACCAACGTTGCGCGCAGCAGCCACGGCATGGTTCCTCGCCCTACTGCCAGTGACATGGCTCGTGTATGACGTCCTCGCGTTCGAACTGTTCGGCCCGAATGACTCCGCCACGGGGTATGGCGCAAGCGACGCCGCGATGGGGGCACTCCTCTTCGCAGCGCTCACGAACTGGGTCGTAGTCGCCGCAGACTCTGCGGCGCTGCGCCGATCCGGCGTTCGGGTCTCCGCGTGGTGGGGCATCCTGCTTCTCCCCGTCTATGTGATCCTGCGTACGAGACGGGCGCGCAGGTCGCCAGTAGTCCCTGCTGTCTTCTTTGCTCTCGCGGTGGCATACCTGCTCTCCGGCGACCTCATCCTGGATGGACTCGACCTGCACTAGCTCAAGCGCCGGCCGCGCAGCCCAATCGGCGCCGGCCGCGACTGGCGCGCAGTCTGAACGTCCAGCCGAATTGAGTGCGTGCGGTGGCGAGCCAGTGGCCGGATCCGGTGCCCGCACGACGACCTGGCATTGCGCGGCGGCTCAGGAAGGAGTCATGGTGAGCAAGTGCGGGTGCTAGATGCAATGTGTGCGGGCTTGGTCCTCGTTGCCGCCTGCTCGGCACCGTCGAACCATGCGGCCACGACCTCGCCCGCGGAGGGCACGCAATCCGGCCCCAGCTACGACACGGGTGTCCCACTGGACTGCAATGTGATTGGCGACGACCTTCCTACACCAGATCGGCTCGTGGTTCTCGACTATGTCGCGCTGCCGGCTCCGCAGGCGCCGGCCCTGCAAACCGCCCGACAGCCCGCTCCGGAGTCGCCGCTGCTGGCCTACTTCGCTAAGACGGGCTTGGGGTTCAAGGGCGGACTCCAATGGCGATTGAGCGTCGCACCCGAACACCGGGGCCACCTACGCATCGGTTGGGGTTCACCAGGTACCCCCTCGACGGTCGTTGTCCCGCCCACGGCGTGCAGGCTCTCCTCCCGCACAGGGTGGGTTTGGTATCCCGGTGGCTACTGGACCGACCGGCCTGGCTGCTACGCGGTTGTTGTCCAGATCCTCGATCAGAGCCGACGAGTGCCCATCGGCGTCGGTGCCCCCTGCCCTGGACAAAAGCCCCCTGCAGGGCCGTCCGATAAGTAGGACGTAGCACGAAAGGTGGCGAGGCTCAGTTTCACTCTCAAGTAGCCGCGATCCGCGCATTCGCAGATCACCTGGCGGACGACCTCGCACACCACCCGGCGGAGGACAATTCAGACTTCAGACTGTCGTGTCTCACCTTGCTGAATTTGGCTCTTATGGATCAAGGGCGCGCCTTCGGCGTGCCTCCCCGCGCGGGGTGGGCGAGCCCATGCGGCCTGTCGGCCGAACCTCGCCCACCCCGCGCGGAGACGGACCCAGATCTCCCTATTTCCAGAAGCGTCGATCTCGTCCAGGTCCTGGCGGTCGACCGCGGGTAGCCCCGTCCCCCTGCCGCCCGATCGTACGGCCAGCACGGCACGCATCAAGACACCCCACGGTCGTCGGATCGCAAGTTGTGGCGACCGAGCAATCCGGTCGGTTTGTGGGCGTGCAGGTTCGGCGGCCTATGAGTCGACTGCGTGGATGTAGACGAGGGGATGAGCGGGATCGAACGTGTCCACGACCAGGGTTCGGCTGCCGCCGGCCGGTGTTTGGTCCTCCGTCATCAGCGGGCGTCGGAACGACTCCGGCCCTGGGCATGTATCCGGTACCGGGAGTTTCTGCTGAGCGGCGGTTGATGGCATGGCGAATCGGCTTGCGGCAAGGAGCGTTCGCAGGCCTGCGGGCGTGGTCCGGAACGAGATTCGCAGCGTGTGCTCGCCGAACGTCGGGTGCACATCGGAGTGGAAGCGCAGTTCCGCCACATCGGGCGGCAGTTCGATGTCGAAGGCCGCGGTGATGGCTTGGAGTTCGACGTTGCTGCCCGAGCAGGCGCGCGGATCAGCGATGTCGGGTGCTCGCTCGGGAAATGGGGAAGCCAGCGTGAGGACGGTAACGCAGACAACGAGTGCCGCAACCCCGCCGATGATGAGCCAGCCGGTCACAGCCCGAACTCGTCTCATGGATCGATAAGCGTAGCGGCGGCAAGGATCGCTTCGTTTGCCCGGCGCGCGTGGGGTGGCGCCACCTTCCGGCGCCGGTGATTGTGCGGGTCTTCGCGACCGTGTCAAGGGCGCTTCGCGACGCTGCGCGTCTGCCTGGCGGCAGCCCTTGACACCGCCGCTGCGACCCGTGGGTTGGCGGCTATCCGGATGATGGCTCAGGCCGCGGTCGTGTGGCCGGTTGGCTCGTTGGGCCAGGCGATGTCTTCTCGGTAGAACTCGCGGTGTTCAAGGCAATGGTGGAGTTGCCCGACGAGCTTGCTGCCCAGTCGCCGAAGCGCTGCCTCGTGGGTGTCTCCGGCGGCGCGACGCCGGCGGTAGTAGGCCATCGCACCGGGAGAGTGCTGCATCGCGTTGAACGCCCACCAGCGGCAGGCGTCGGCCAGCCGCTGGTTTCGAGCCCGCCGCAGCAGCACGACGCGGGACTTACCCGAAGCGCGGGTGACCGGGGCGGTTCCGGCATAGCGGCGCCTGCTGGCAGGATCGAGGAAGCGGGTCGGATCGTCTCCGAACTCGCCCAGCACCCGGCCGCCGAGGACCACACCGAGTCCGGGCAGACTACGCAGGATCTCGGCGTCCGGGTGGTTGTCAAAACGCGCCGCCAGCGCGGCCTCGAGCTCGGCGATCGCGGCGTCGATGCCCATCAGCGTGGTGACGATCGCCCGCACCGCGACGCCCATCGCCTCCTCCACCTCGGGCGGCTGATGCAGTTGCTCGGCGGCGAAGACCTGGTGCAGCCGTTCCACGTCACTGGTCCGCAGACAGATCCGTCCCGCCGCCCCCAGCAGGGCGCGGATCTGGTCGCGATGGAGCGCCCGGGCCTGGCTCGGGGTCGGTGCGGCCGCCAGGATCTGCATCGCCGTCCTGGTCGTCAGGTTCGGGAACGCGGTGAGTGCGGCCGGGAAGAAGTCGCGCAGCAACGACCGGAGCCGGCCGGTGTCACGTAACCGGACTCGCACCGCGTCTTGGTGCGCGCGAGCCACGACCGCGATCGCCGCCACCTGTGCCGAATCATTCGCCAGCTCACGATGCCGCTCCGCGTCGGTGCGCAGCAGGTTCGCCAGCACCAGAGCGTCCGCCGCATCCGACTTCGCGCCCGAGACCGCGTAGCGATCCCGGTACCGGTCGACCGCCTTCGGGTTGATCGCGAATACCCGATAGCCCCCGCCCCGCAACGCCGCCACCAACAGTCCACGGTCGGTCTCCAGCGCCACCTGCACGTCCGCCACCTGCTCGCTACAGGTACACAACAGCTCGGTCAGCTGGGTGAACCCGGTGATGTCGTCGCTGATCCGGCGCTTGGTCATCACCCGACCGGCGGCATCGACAATCGCCACATCGTGGTGATGCTCGGCCCAGTCGATCCCACAGAAGATCACCATTCAACGCTTCCCTCCTCCCTGCCCGCCTTGGATGAGTGAGCCGCGGAGGCCACACGGCGCCCTAATGGACAGCGCTCACGGCGCGACACCCCACCAGCCGTCCGCGGTCTCCAGCGACCGGCGGGGCCACCGTCTTGACGAAGAGATCCAAGGTCTCCGAGCGCTCAAGTGGTCATCCCGCCGGCGGCTCAAGCAGCAGTCTGCGCCCGCCACCGGCAGGAGCCACCCTTTTAACGAAGAGATCCAAGCCTCCGGGCGCCAAAGTGATCACCCAAACCGGCGGCGCGAACCGCGCCCGCAGACCCATTAGAGCGCGTACGGCGTCGCTTCGTGGTCGGCGGGCCGGCTCTTGACCCGCGCCGCGTTGACCTTTGTTGGCAGCTGTCAGGGGGACGGGGCAACTATGGGGGTCGAACTGTCAGGGGTGTGACAGAGGTGGTGTCGCCTGTCGTTAGTTCCTGAACGGATGGGTTCTTGAGGCTGTGGTGATCGTGCCTGCGTCGCGTCGCGTCGGGCCTCAGCCGACGAATGCGATCGCGTTGCCGTGCGGGTCGCGGACGATGAAGTCGGTGCCGCCCCAGGCTTGTTTGGTCAGTTTCTGCACGATCTCGGTGTCGGCGGCCAGATATTCCGTGTAAAGCTCGCGCACGTTCGGCGTATCGACGAACGCCATGATGAGCCCTTCTCGTTCCGCGGCGCCGGCCGCGAACACCGGCTCGTGGACGAGCTTCAGGTGCAAGGTCGCGCCGTCGCGCGACACCGATCCGTAGAACGGTGGGTTGCCGTGCAAGAAGTCGATGCGGAAGCCGAGCTGGTCTCGATAGAACGTGGCCGAGGCATCGACGTCGGCGACGTACAGCACGGGTTTGGCGCTCGCGATTGGCGTGTACTGAGTCTCCGGCTGCTCGCTGGTGGGCGGGGCCGCTTCCGTGTTCGCCTTGAGTTCGGCCCAGTTGGCGCAGCCCGCTTCGAGGGCGATGACCTCCTGGGCCTCGGTCAGGGGAAACTTCAGCGCGAGTGCTTCGCGGTCGGACAACGTGCGATAGCGCTCGAGCTGTCGGATGCGACCGCCAATCGAGAAGTTGCCTTCGCGGTGCCAGCGAACGAGCAGTTTCGCCTGTTTCTTGTACGTTTCGAGCTTGGGCATGGCGCTCCCTCTTCGGTCCTGAAGTAGGTGGGCCTTGCCCTTTCGGCTTGCGTGCCGCTGCGCCCTACGACCGGGATTGAACCCGCGCCTGCGAAGTTGAGATTACCACAGCGCATTGGGCACCCGGCGGCGAAACTGCCATGACGGTGGCGCGCGACCCGAGCACAATGGCGCCATGTTGCAGGAATTTGTTCCGGATGGGGAGACGCCGACACCCGGCCTGGTGGGCGCGTGGTTGGCCCTGGACAGGCTGCATGCAGAGTCCGTGCCAATGTGGGCGGCCAGCTGGCTCGTTCAGGGGTATGACGGCGCGTCGCTGGCGGAACTAGCCGGCCTGAGCGGACGGGACACCCGTGAGGTTCGCGATCTCCTCCCGGCAGCTCTCGCAGACGTGGGCGTTGACCCCTTATCCTCAAGGCGGGCGGCCCTCAAGGTGGCATACGACCACATCGCCAACATGCATCTGACTGGCCGGGTTCGTTGGGCCTGGGTCGTCAATCAAGTCGTCGGACTTGTGATTGGCAACGGGTACGCCTCCGAAGCCTTCGAACAGCCCCTAGGCGAGCTGTGGGGGATCGACGATGACCTGGGTGATCCGTGGAGCCGGACAGAGGATGAGCTAGCCGGAATCGTGCGCCAGGCGTGCATCGAACAGGTGCGGCAATGACTGGCGTGCGTCCGCCTCTTGGTTCGGGATTGCAGGCGTACGAGTAGCTCGTCCAGCGCTTCCCTTGAGTGCGCCGACAAACCCATGTCGAGCGGTAGCTGACCTGGCGTCTTCGCATGTCCGGGGATCGACGCCCACCGAATCTTCTGGCAAGAATGTCGGATCCGGAACGTAGTGTGCGTTGAACAGGTGAAAGGCGGTTGTTCACGCGGATCCGTCGTACTCGGCTTGGGAGGTGTTGTGAAGCTGCTGCTCACATCCGGTGGTGTGACGAACGACAGCATCCGTGATGCGTTGGTCGAGCTGCTGGGCAAGCCGATCTCCGAGTCTCGCGCGCTCTGCATCCCGACGGCGCAGTGGGGTCATCCGATGCTCGGGCCTGTCTCGGTGCGAAGGTCCGTCGTCGGTGAGCCTCCGTTTCACAGGCTGACCAGCTTGGGGTGGGCGTCCTTGGGCGTTCTGGAGCTCACGGCGTTGCCCAGCATTGGCGAGGAGCGGTGGGTGCCGTGGGTTCGGGAGGCTGATGTGCTGCTGGTGGACGGTGGCGACGCGACGTACCTGTGTCACTGGATGCGCGAGTCGGGGCTGGCGGACGTCGTCTCGTCGCTGCCCGAGACGGTCTGGGTGGGGCTCAGTGCCGGCAGCATGGTGATGACCCCGCGGATCGGCGACGACTTTGTCAGCTGGCCGTCCGCGCCCGACGACCGCACGCTCGGGGTCGTCGACTTCTCCATCTACCCGCACCTGGACCACGAGCAGATGCCGGGCAACACCATGGCCGATGCGGAGAGATGGGCCGCCGCCATCGCAGGTCCGGCGTACGCGATCGACGACGAGACCGCGATCACGGTGGCGGATGGCACCGTCGAGGTCGTCTCCGAAGGACACTGGAAGGCCTTCCCCGCCTAGCCGAAGGAGGCGACCGACGATGCAAGGTTTCGCGTGGAACGCGGTGTGCATCGACTGCGCGCCGGACGAGTACGACGCCGAGGTCGCCTTCTACCGCGACCTGCTCGGCGCGGAGGTGGCTGAGCGCGAGCCGCGTTGGGCTGCCTTGCAGGACCCCAGGAGCGGAATGTGGCTCAACATCCAGGCCAACGACTGGTACGTGCCTCCGGTGTGGCCGGAGGAGGTCCCGGCGCAGACGAAGATGATGCACTTCGAGATCCGGGTGGACGACGTGCAGGCCGCGGTCACGCGGGCACTCGTGAGGCCCGTCAGCAGCCGGCGGACCGAGACCCGAGCAGGCTAAGAGTGATGCTGGATCCCGCGGGGCACCCGTTCTGCCTCTGGAGCTGACCCTGGCGAGTGGCCGACGGGACTGTCGCTAGCATCGGCGGCATGGCGACGCGGCTTGTGCAGATCAATATGAAGGCTCGGGACGACTCAGCGCTCGGCGGTTTCTGGGCGGAGGTGCTCGGCTGGGAACTTTCGAGTGAGGGACCCGGCGTGACCAACCTCGAACCCAAGGACTTCGTCTACCCCGACCCCGACCCCGTCGCCGTCTGTATCGATCTGGTCGCCTCCGCGGAACCCAAGACGGTGAAGAACCGCGTGCACGTCGACCTCGCCACCACCTCGGCGGCCCATCAGGCGGAGCTGGTGGCGCGCCTGAAGGATCTCGGCGCGACACTCGCCGACGTGGGCCAGGGCGACGTCTCTTGGACAGTTATGGCCGACCCGGAGGGCAACGAGTTCTGCGTGCTGGACTGGCACGACCCGGTCCAGGACACCGGACCGATCGCCACGGTCGTGGTCGACTGCGCGGATCCGCGCGCCATGGCCGACTTCTGGGGCGAGGCCATGGACTGGACCGTGCACAAGGTGACCGACCACAACGCAGTACTGCGTTCCGCCCGGGGCGTCGGTCCCTACCTGCAGTTCCTCCGCACGCCTGACGAGAAGACCGTCTGGAACAGGGTCCACCTCGACATCCGCCCGTACCCAGGCGACGACGTCGAGGCAGAGGCCGCCAGACTGCAGTCCCTCGGAGCGACACCTATCGATCTGAGCGGCACCAATGTCACCTGGACGGTCATGGCCGACCCGGAAGGCAACGAGTTCTGCCTCCTCGCCCCACGCTGACTGCAACCTGGCGGGTCAGTCCCGGCGGCCTTTCAGGCGGCGGTTGACGACGCGTTCGACTTCGCGGGTCGCCTCGCGTTCGGCGAGGGTCTGGCGTTTGTCCCAGGTCTTCTTGCCGCGCGCGAGGGCGATCTCGACCTTCGCACGGCCGTCCTTGAAGTACAGGGTCACCGGGACGATCGTCAGCCCGCTCTCGTTGACCTTGCGCTCGATCTTGTCGATCTGCGCCCGGTGCAGCAGCAGCTTCCGCTTGCGCCGCGAGCCTTCGTTGAACCAGCGGGCCTGCGAGTACTGCGGAATGTGCACGCCGTACAGCCAGATCTCCCGGTCCTCGACGGCCGCGAACCCGCCGACCAGCGACGCCCGCCCGGCGCGGAGCGCCTTCACCTCGAGGCCCTGCAGCACGATCCCCGCCTCCCAGGACTCGCCCAACTGGTAGTCGTGGGCAGCCTTGCGGTTGCGCGCGACGACGGGCTCAGCCTCTGGCTTCTTCACAGTCCGATTCTGCCTGGCGGCCGGCCAGCGCCGCGATCCCGGCCAGGTACTTCCGTGGGATCTCGGCGCGGGTGCGGAGCTCGATCGGGTCGGCGTACGGGATCAGGCGCAGCCAGGAGACGAGGCGGTGCACACCGACCAGCGCCTCGGCGGCGTCGAGGTCGCGGCGCAGTACCCGCGGATCCGCGTCGAGACGGTCGCACCAGACGTCGACGTACGCGTCGAGGAGGGCGTCGCGGTGCTCGCGGGACAACGGCGCCCGCGTCCAGTCGGCCACCGCGTCGAGGAAGCCGTGCAGGGTGACGAACGGATGCGCCCAGATGGTGTTGCCGAAGTCGAAGAACCGCGGCCGGAGTACGCCGGTGGAACGGTCGGCGAAGATGTTCGCCGGGTAGACGTCGTTGAACTCCAGGTCGAGCGGAACAGTGCCGCTGAGCGACGCGGTCCGCCGATCCAGTACGTCGGCGGCTCGGTCGACGCGGGCCACCACGGCCGGATCGGCGTACAGCGGATGCCCGGGCGGCAGGTCCGCCCACTCCCGGGCCACCGCGCGGACCCGATCGCCGGCCGCGGCCGGGGCGAGCTCGATCATGCCGGGGTACTCGGCCGGATCGAGGCGGCCGAGCAGGGAGCACTGCAGGCGGGCCAGTGCGCGTACGACGGTGCAGCGCGTCGGCTGATCCGCGACGTCCGGGTGCCAGAGCGTCGTACCGTGATCGTCGGTGAGCATCCAGCCGCGTTTGCGGTCCAGCGCGATCGGCAGGATCACGTCGTACGGCGCGAACTGTGCCAGCGTCGCGACCAGGCCTGGCTCGAATCGGTGGCCCGGGTTGTTCTCCTTGAACCACACCAGGCCCTCGACTGTCGTGTAGCAGCGGACCACCGACCAGAAGCGAGCCCGGTAGGTGACGGGCTCGCCGCTGATCCGGCGGCCGTGCTCGGCGAGGCGGTCGCCTACCCATGCGTCTGCGGTCTGCGTCCACTCCGGTGACGTCCAGCGAGCGACCCACTGACCCTGGGCGTCCGGGCCGAGTGGTCTCGCGGGCGGCGGGTAGTGGGGCATTCAGCGGGTGGCGGTCAGCAGGTAGGTGGCCGGGATGCGATCGGCGGTGTCGCCGAGGGCCGGGTACATGTCGCCCTCGGAGAACTCCTGGAACGAGCGGAGCGTCAGCCCGGCGGTCAGGACGGCGCCGATGACGTTGCCGATGCTCCAGACGAAACTCTTGTGGGGGAGATCCGGGACTCCCAGCGTCCGGGTGATCTCGGGCGCCTTGAGCGGATCGGCGTAGCCGGCGCGATCGGGGACGAAGTAGTCGCCGGAGACGCTCAGGCGGTCCTCGTCGGCGACCGTCAGCACCTCCCACAACGGGTGGTGCTCACTGATGACCAGCGAACCGCCGGGGTTGAGTCGTTGCGCGACCAGGTGGGCCCAGGCATTGATGTCCGGCGCCCAGCACAGACCGCCCCAGGAGATGAAGATCAGGTCGAACCCGTTGAGGTCCTTGGACAGAGCCATCATGTCTTGCTCTCGGAAGTCCACGGCCAAGCCCAGGGCGTCGGCCTTCGCTCTGCCCGTGGCCAAGTGGCTCGGCGCGAGGTCGACGGCGGTGACCTCGGCTCCGAGCTGCGCGAACGTCAGCGCCTCGTCGCCCACCGAGCAGGCCAGTTGCAGCACCCGTCGTCCGTTGACGTCACCGATTGCCGTGCGCTCGTGCTCGTTGAACACGCCGGCTCCGGAGCGAAGCGAATCCACCGATACGCCCTTGCGCGCCGGCGCCAACGCTTCCCAGTACTGTTGGTTGTCGCGTACGACGTTTTCCGCGGACTCGTCCGGCGTCGTTTTTGGATCGGTGTGCCACTCGACGTAGTCCGGCTCCGGATCGACCGGGAAACGTACGGCGTCGATCGTCGTACGGCCGCTCATCCAGGCCTTCGAGACCCGGTGCCCGCCGTCCATCAACCGCCCGTCCGCCGACAGGATCACCGGATAACTGAGATCGGCCTTCTGAATCAGATCGGCATGCCGCGCAACCATCCGGCAGGTGACCGCCCGGCCCCCGAACCAGCAATCCTCGTCGAACGCCTTGATCGCCTCGATCGGCACAGCCTCCACCGGAAGCCCCTCCGCCAACTCCCACAACCGCTCAGTGAAGTAAAAAGCCCGCCCACCAGCCACAGCCCGCGAATGCCGCTCAACCATCCCGCCATCATCCCCCGGCCACCGTGCACCCGCCCGCCCTTTTTCTACGTGCGGCTATACCGCGGTCCTCGGGGCGTCGCCGGTCAGTCCCGCTCACGGGACGTCGAGTGAGCTGAGCGCCGTACGGCTGAAGGCTCCACGCCAACTGTGGGTGCGGGCCCGGCCGACTCGGATCGCTGTCGTGCCAACAGTTTCTCGGCTCTGACCGCCAGCAGAGGCAGCTTGCGTTGGCTCGCCATAGCACGTGCTTCCTCGAGGACCGCCTCGTCGCGGGTGATGACGTCGACGTCTTCCGTACGGCGCGGGTCGTCGCTCGAGGTGACGGCGATGGCGGCACCGCCGACGACGAAGACCGATGCGGAGATCTCGCGCTTCTTAAGTCGCTTGTCGAGTTCCGCAAGAAGATCGACGATCTCGCCGGCTCTGAATTCATTGCGGGCGTCGCTCATGCGGTCACCAGGTCGCGTGCGGGGACGAAGATGTTGACCTGGGCCAGGTAGTCCGGAGTTTGCTCGATGATCTCGTCGCGCTCGAGGAACGGATGCTCGGGGACCCACGGATCCGGCAGGGCTTCGACGTCGGTCCAGGCGGGCGGATCTTCGCCTGCCGCCTTGAACTCCTGGGCAGTCAGTACGGCGAGCAACGTGTCGAAACCCGCATGACCGGTCGTGTCCGGCGCGGCCTCCCAGGCGGCTTCGGAGCCATCGTGGCGGTCGAGCAGCAAACGCAGATGGTCGCGTCCCTGCAGCAACATCCGCCACGCCCAATCGGTATCGCTCGCCTCGCGGATCGCGGTTGCCGTGGCAGGGGCCGTCATGATCCTGTGATCCCGCGCCTCGTGAAGCGCGTGCGCGATCCGTCCGGCGCGCAGGAAGAACTGCGCCGTCGGTTTCGTCCTGCCGGAGCGGTACGTCGAGAATCGCGAAGCGGAGGTGCCGAGGGCAGCTGCGAAGGCAGCCTGGGACAGCCCGCTCTCGGCGAGAGCGTGGTTCAGCTGATCGACGACCGCTTGACTGTCCTTGTCCATCCGGCACTCCCTGCCCTTATCTAATCAGATAATACTCTGGTGGCGGCGCTGCACCAAAGAAACAGGCCCTCCACGAGCGTCAGGTCAGTTTGGTTTTGCAGGGGTGCTGAGCGGAGACAGTCGGCGAGTTCGTGGCCGAGGCGGGTTTCGGCGTTGTCGATGTGGCGGCGGCCTTCGGTGGCCATGACGAGTTTGGCGAGGTCGCCTAGGTCGCCGACGAAGGGGTGCGGCCCGCGGCCTCGGTGTGGCGGTCGTAGAGCTGGTTGATGATGGCGACGGCTCGGGCTTGCAGGGCTGCGAGATCCATGCGTGTAGACCCTGGCCTTGTACGGTGGCGGCGTGCGCGGACGACGTACGGCGGGGCTTGTGGCGACTCTTGCCGTGGTCGGCTGCTCGGTTCAGCCGCATGTGGAGATCTCTACGGGGACTGGTGAGAGCGCGGAATTCGCGAAGCATGTGAAGTACTACGACATTCACCTGCCGGCAGGTGCTACCGGGCTTGAATGGGTGGAGCTTCGCGACTGGGACGTGAATGAGATCTATCTGCGCTTCGCCACCGACCGGGTCGGACTGGCCGGCTTCCTTGGCACCTACCGGCTCACGCCGGGCGCGCTGACGGACACGACCCGGTCGGAGGCCCTGCCGAAGGAGTCCGGCTGGGACGACGAGTTGCCCGCGCGGTTCGCCGAGTGGCAGCCGAGCAGCTGGCCGGCGCGAGCGAGTGACCAGGTCGACGACACCGACTCCAACGGCCTGCCTTTGTACGTCGACCTCCTGGTCGACAACCCCACTGCCGCCCGCCCCACCGTCTTCGTCCGCATCATGCAAACCTGAGCAACGATCGAGTGGCAAACCAGGTGACCGGCGGAAGCGGCACGTTCTAGGGTGGGCGTATGGCGTCGGTCAAGAAGTTTCAGGTCACCTTTGACTGTGCGGAGCCTGAGCGGGTTGGTCGGTTTTGGTGTGAGGTGTTGGGGTATGTCGCACCGCCGACGCCGGAGGGGTTCGCGTCCTGGGAGGAGTACGACCGGTCGCTGCCGGCCGAGCAGCAAGGGGCGTGGTTCGCGTGTGCCGATCCGACCGGGGAAGGGCCGCGGTTGTTCTTCCAGCGGGTTCCTGAGGGCAAGGTCGTGAAGAACCGCGTGCACCTCGACGTCCGCGTCGGCACCGGTCTCGTCGGTGCGGAGCGCCTCGCTGTGCTCGAGGCCGAGTGCCAGCGGCTCGAGGCGTTGGGGGCCGTCCGCGGGCAACTGCTGCTGGCCGACGAGGAAAACGAGTCCTGCCAGAACATGCAAGATGTCGAAGGCAACGAGTTCTGCCTCGACTGATCCCCTGCGAGCGTGGAAGCTGAAGAGGTCCTGACCGGCGGGAACGTCGCCGACCGGGTCGTGAAGATCGGCGCGACGGTGCGGAAGCCGGTGCTCGACCACACGGCTGGGGTCGAGGCTGTGCTCGACCATCTGGCGGCGAAGCGCTTCGAGGGCGCGCCGCGGACGTTCGGGCGCGACGAGCAGGAGCGCCACGTCCTCGAGTACATCCCAGGTGCGCTCGCGGACACGCTGCCGCCGTTCACGCTGGACGAGCTGCGTCGCGCCGGACGGCTGATCCGTGAGCTGCACGACGCCATGGACGACTTCGAACCGCCGCCGGACGCCGCCTGGCACCCGGCGGTACCGGACCCGGCCGGCGGCGAGCTGATCTGCCACGGCGACCTCGCCCCGTGGAACCTGGTCTGCAACGACGACCGCTGGGTCTTCATCGACTGGGACAACGCCGGGCCGGCGACCCGGTTGTGGGACCTCGGGTACGCCGCGCAGTCGCTCGTACCGTTGTGGCCGGGAGGCGACGTGACGGTGGACGCCCCGCGATTGCGGGCGTTCGTGGACGCATACGGGCTCGACCAAGAGCAGCGCCGGGCGTTCCCCGCGCAGATCGCGGCCCGTACGCGCGGATCGTACGAACTGCTGGTCCGCGGCCACGAGACCGGTGAACAACCGTGGGCCCAGCTTTACGCGGACGGCCACGCCGACTTCTGGGGCCCGGCCGCCGATTACGTCGCGAGGCACCACGACGCCTGGATCGACGCGCTGCTTTCCGGCCCCGCGTAACACTCCCCGGGCGGCGCCCGATCTAGCGGGTAGGGGGTGGGGGGAATGACAGTGCTGCGGACGTTGCTGGCTGTGTGCTTCGTTCTCGCCGGGCTCGGAGGCATCGTCTCCGCGGTCCGCCAGGGCGAACTGTTCGACCTCGTCGTAGCGGTGGCCCTGTTCGCGACCGCGATCGCGCTGTGGCCGCGCAAGCATCAGAGCCAGGTCTAGCTTGCTGAGGGCAACAGGTCAGCTGAGAGGTGACGGCCAGTCGGTCTCGGGCAGCAGAGCGCGGAGCGACGTTGTACGCCGGCGTCGTGTGAGACTGCGGTGGTGGGTGAGTTGTACGTCGAGCTCAACGGGGTCCGGCAGTGGGTGCGGGTGGTGGGCGACCTGCGTGGGCGGACGCCGGTTGTCGTGGTGCACGGTGGGCCCGGCGGATTCGTCTACGACTTCGAGCGGCTGACGGGGCCTGGGCTCGAGCAGCTCGGGCCGGTTGTGTACTACGAGCAGCGCGGCTCCGGGCGGAGCGACGGCGACGGGCGGTACGCCGTACCGCTGCTCGTCGACGACCTGGAACAGTTGCGGCGGCATCTCGGCCTGCCGCGGATCGTGCTGCTCGGCATCTCGTTCGGCGGGGATCTCGCGGCCGAGTACACCGTCGCCTATCCGGATCGCGTCGCCGGCCTGATCCTTCAAGGCACCGCGCTGGCCGGGCCGCTCACGCCGTCGACGTGGGGATCCGGCTTCGAAGCCGTTGCCGTCGACGACGAGATGCGGGCCGCGATCCGCGCCGCGGTTGCTGAGTCGGGGCCAGGCGCGGTCTGGGATGTCGTCGACCGGGAGACCGTCAACCGCTTCCTGTTCCGTCGGCCTGCGGCGGCGCGGCGGGTCCGTGAGCTGTGGGAGGAGAGCGGGCTCGTCAACACCGGCGAGATGGCGGCCGCGCTCGCCGCTGAGCCGCCGCGGCGGGTGCCGCTCGTCGACGAGCTCGCCGCGCTGGAAGTGAGAGTGCTGGTGCTCGTCGGCTTCTGGGATCGCAACGCGGGCGTGGATGCGTGCCGTGATCTGGCCACCCGGCTACCGCAGGCTCAGCTCCGCGTCTTCGGCGAGAGTGCCCATTTCCCGAATGTCGAGGAGCCTGACCGCTACCTTGCCGAGATCGCGGCGTTCACGGCAGGCTGACGGCCTATTCCTCGCCGGAGAAGCGTTCCCAGGCTGACTGGCGGCTGATGCCGAGGGCTTCGCCGATGCGGGCCCAGGTGACGGATCGGGAGCGCAGGGTCTGTACGCGTTCCTGTACGGCGGCCTCGACCTGCCCGCGGGACTTGTCGAGCCGCGCGATGTCCGCAAGCAACTCTTCGTCGCTCTTGCCGTCCGGCGATGGGAGCGACGATTGCTCGTCGATCACCTGCACGCACAGGTCGACGCACTCGTTGCAGATGAACACGCCTGGCCCGGCGATCAGCCGCTGCACCTCGTCGGCGACCTTCCCGCAGAACGAGCATCGCAGCACGTTGTCCGGCATACCGCCCTCCACTCTGTCAGGGTTGCCCTGACACACGTGTCAGGCTAGCCCTGACAAGCTGCTACGGTCAACCGGGTCGGAGGAAGGGGTGACGAACCCGTCGACCGTCGACCCCACCATGTACGAGGCCAACCTGCGGGCGGCGGCGTGGTTCCGGTTGTCTGCCGCGCACCGCATGGAGCCGCTCCCGGGCTACCTGGCGATCCTCGCGGCCCACAACGTCCCGTGCGAACGCTACGAGTCACCCGCGCCAGGCCGGGTGCTCTACGAGGACGAACACCAGGTCGTCGTCGTCCCGCACGAACCCGAAGACCTCACCCACATCACCACCATGCTCTGGCTCCGCCCGAAGCCCGATTGAGCCTGGTGTACCCGCCGGGGTGAGGTGAAGTGGGGCGGTGGATCACTTACCGTGATCCTCATGGCGTTTGCGGCGAAGGGGAGCAAGGGGGAGTCGTTCCTTGCGGTGGTGGTCGGTGGTGGGACGGCGTTCGGGCTGGTGGTGGTGACGTCGCGGGCGTGGAAGGCGTGTCAGGTGGACGTCACCGGGAGCGTGCCGAACGGGCTGACGCTGCTCTTCCTCGGTGTGCCGATCGCGTTGATCGTCAATCTGGTGCTGTTCACCGTCGTCTTCCGGTACGCCGGGAAGGCGTTCCTGTTCTCGCTGATCGCCGCCGCCATCGCGATCGCGATCGCCGACCTCGCCCTGTTCTCGTGGCAAGGCACCCCGGCCGCCTCACCCGGTACCTGCCCGGGCAACGTCCCGCCCTGGTGGCCGGAATGGATCCCCACCTGACGGATCACCCGGCCAACCGCGACAGTGCGGCCGCGCGTTCGGGATCGCCGATGTGGGCGGCTGTCGGGAACAGGCGGGCCCAGGAGCCTGCGCGGGTCAGCTGGCTGAGCCGGCGGGCGAGCTCGGCGGCGCGGCGCAGGTCGGGCAGCGAGTGACCGTCCGTCCACCGCTCGAGATAAGCGTCCTCCAACCGAGCGACGACCTCCGAGCCGTGGTCGTCGGCCGCACGATCGAGCGCGACCAGCAAACTGCAGAACGGGTGCCCCACATTCGCGTCACCCCAGTCGAAGAACGTGTACCGCCCCGCCCCGGCAACCAGAATCTGACCGTCGTGCAGATCCGCATGATCCAGCGAATCCGGTACGCCGAGACCCGCAAGCTCCTCGCACCACGCGACCAGCCGCGGCCGGAACCGCCGCAACCGTTCCCGCTCCGCCGCATCCAGCGCCCCGTTCCCGGCGACGGCCTCGTCGAAGATCGACGGCAGCAGCGATACCCGAGCATCAGGCACGCCGAGTCCCAGCAACTCCTCCACCCGCGGTGCGAGGGCCCGCTGCAACTCGGCGTACTGCGTCAACGCCTCCTCCCACTCGCGCGGCCCGATCTCCAGGCTGCGGAGCAGTGGCCCGCCGGACGGCAGCAGCGACCAGCCGCGGGCGGCGTCGACCGCGTACGGCGTGAGCACGTGGGACGGCACCCACCGGGACAGCGCCTCGCCGAGCCCCGCCTCGAACGCGCTCCCGGGCGACGCGGCCTTGAACCAGACCGGCTCCTCCGCCTCGACCCGGACGAGCACCGACCACGGCCGGACCCGGACCCGCCGCGGACCGGTCTCGCGAACGCCGGCCTCGTCGAGTCGCGCGTCCAGCCAGCCGAGCGCGGCTGCCCGCCACGCCGGGTCCTCCCAGGGGGTCACTGCGTCCGGATACGCGCCGCGGTCGATCTGCATGCGGGGACCATAATCGAGGGATGACGCGCTGGCCGGACTCGCCGTACCGAGTGGGGATCTCAGGCTGGCGCTACGCACCCTGGCGGAAGGTCTACTACCCCGACGGGCTGCCCCAGCGCGCCGAGCTCGAGTACGCGTCCTCCCGCTTGAACTCGATCGAGCTCAACGGCTCCTTCTACGCCCTCCAGCGCCCCTCCTCGTACCAGCGCTGGTACGACGAGACGCCCGACGGGTTCGTGTTCTCGGTCAAGGGGCCGCGCTTCGTCACGCATCTGAAACGCCTGGCCGACGTGGACGCGCCGCTGGCGAACTTCTTCGCGTCCGGTGTGCTTGCGCTCGGCAACAAACTCGGGCCGGTGCTGTGGCAGCTGCCGCCCAACTTCCAGTACGACGCGGAGCGCTGCGCCGCGTTCTTCGAGCAGCTGCCGCGCAGCACCGTCGAGGCGGTCGAGGTCGCCAAACGCCATGACGAACGGATGGAAGGCCGTGCGCTGTTGGAGGCTGCTGTCGACCAGCCGATCCGGTACGCGTTCGAAGTACGGCACGACAGCTTCAAGACCAAGGAGTTCGTCGACCTCTGCCGGGAGCACGACGTCGCGGTCGTCTGTGCCGACACCGCGGGCAAGTGGCCGATGTTCGGCGACGTCACCGCGGATTTCGCCTACGTCCGGCTGCACGGCGCCGAGGAGCTCTACGTCAGCGGATACGACGACAAGTCCCTCGGTCGCTGGGCGCGGAAGATCCGTTCCTGGAAGTGCGACACTTACGTGTACTTCGACAACGACGTCAAGGTGCACGCGCCGTACGACGCGGAGCGCCTGGCCGGAAAGCTCGGAATCACTTCGGCCGACACCGAAGCATGAAGGCCTTAGCGTCGGCGCTATGACACAGAACCCCGGAGAACTCGTCGATCAGGCCGTCGGGCGATGCCTCCAACTCGTCGTGACCTGGCCGGCCTGGGACGGCGAACCGCGCACGTCCGACGACGGCCGCACGTTCACGCCGCACAAGGCGGTACGCCGGATCGCCGATCACCTGGTCGATCACCTGGCGGAGGTCGAGGCGCTGCTGGCCGGCGTACCGACACAGCCCGACGAGTGGCACGCGAGTGCGCTCACGTCCGCCGCGGACCTCGCGCCGTTCACCGTGGAGGACGTACGCGAGGCCGAGCAGCGATTGCAGCGGCTCGGGCGGACGTTCGCACTGCGATACGCCGCTCTCGACCCGGCCGAGTGGGACAAGGACCGCAGCCCCAACTGGACGCTCCGCGAGATCGCCGAACACCTCACCGAGCTCGACTGGTACGCCGCCCAGGTCGGCGATCTGAGTCGATAGCGCGGACGCCCGTCACTCACCAACCACGCCGCACCGCCGCGCGGCACGCTCATCGGCGGTCTGCCGCCGTCGATTCGCGGCGGTTGGTGGGTGGCTGAGGTCCGCCTTCAGAACAGCCGCGCCCCCACCGGCTCCTCTACGTCGAGCAGGAACTGCTTGCGCTTCAGCCCGCCCGCATAGCCGGTGAGCGACCCGTCCTTCCCGATCACCCGGTGGCACGGCACCACGATCGAGAGCGGGTTCTGCCCGACCGCCTTGCCGACCGCCTGCGCCGACTCCCCGAGCCGCGCCGCGATCTCGCCGTACGTCGTGGTCTCGCCGTACGGGATCTCCTCGAGCACCGACCACACGCGCCGCTGGAACACCTCGCCCTCCAACCGGGTCGGCAGGTCGAAGGACCGGCGCGCGCCGGTGAAGTACTCCTCCAACTGCTCGACGACGACCGCGATGAGCGGGTCGGACGCCTCGACCCGCTCACCCAGCGTCTCCGCCGACGGCTTCACCCAGTGATGCGGAAAGTAGACGCCGACCAGCACGTCACCCGCAGCGACCACCGTGAGTTCACCGATCCGGGTACTGACAACCGCATGCCTGTTCATGCGGATGGAACGCGTCAGCCCCCGGACCTGTGAGGGCTAGGAGCGGATCCTCTCCCGCGTGCGGCGGCGGAAGTCGCGGCCGATCGTGGCGAACTCGTCAGTGGCCAGCTCGACGACCGCGACCGACGGCGTGCTGTCCGCGGCGCCCTGCGTCAGCCACCGGCCGCGCGGGTCGGCGATCCCGGACGTCAGGCCGGTACCCGGGCTGGCCGTCGCCGCGAGGCTGATCCAGGACGTGTTGTTCGCGGCGGCTCCGCGCACCTGCACGCCGATGTGATCGTTCGGGCCGGAGTTGTTCGCGTACGACACGAGGACGACGTCGGCGCCGAGGCTGTCGTACTCGGTGAAGACCTCCGGGAACAGCACGTCCAGCCCGAGCGCGAGCCCGAAGCGGACACCGTCCACCTCGAACGTCACAGGCTCCTTGCCCGCGGAGTACATCCAGGTGACCTTCGTGGTGGACAGCATCCGCTCGTCGTACCGGGTGACCACCTTTCCCTGGTCGGACACGACGTACATGCTGTTGTGCGGCCGGGCGTCGGGGACCTGGTGGACGGACGGGATCACCGTCCAGATCCCGAGCTCGCGGGCGAGCGCGACGATCTGGTCGAGCTCCCCTTGCAGCGCGGCCCAGTCGGCCTTGGTCCAGTCGGACGGACCGACCTCGTCCGGGCCGAGCTCGGACATGATCACCTTGCTCGGGAAGCAGATCGCTCCCTCCGGGAAGTGCACCAGCCGCGCGCCTGACCTGGCGGCCTCCCGCATCAGTCGGCGGACCTCGTCGCCGCTCTCGCGCAGCAGCGCGGCATTGGTCGGGTCTTCACGAACCGTCGACTGCGTGACGGCGATCCGTAGGGCTTCCGGCATGTCTGGTTCTCCTTGAGGAGTCGGACGGAAGTGCCGGAGGGCAGCCGTGTAGGACTCGCCGGTCTTCGCGGCGCGGGCTCGAACCCGTTGTTTGAGATTCCTGTGCGCTGTCATCTGGCCTTCCACGCACTCGCACGCGATCCCCCAGCGATCCCGTCGAGGCGGATGACCAGGACGAGCGGCCCGAGACAGGGAGTCCCTTTGCCTTCTCACGGTGACCGAGCTGGGGCCGGTCGACGAAGGTGAGGCGCGGACCGCGCCGGACCCACATCCTTCCCGACCCCGGCGGCCGGAGTCAATCAGGCCCGCCGGGCGGCATAAAGTCGGACCCGGGCGCGGTTGTCTTCCGGAGTACGCGCAGACGACGTTGGGAGCAGAGGGTGAGCATTCGGGTCGGGTACAAGGCTTCGGCGGAGCAGTTCGGGCCGCGGGATCTGGTGGAGTACTCCGTGCGGGCCGAGGAACTCGGGCTCGACAGTGTGACCGTTTCGGACCACTTCCTGCCGTGGCGGCACGAGGGCGGCCACGCGCCGTTCGCGCTTGCCTGGCTGGCGGCGGTCGGTGAGCGGACCAACCGGGTGCTGCTCGGTACGTCGGTGCTGACGCCGACGTTCCGCTACAACCCGGCGGTCATCGCGCAGGCGTTCGCCACCCTGGGCGTGCTGTACCCGGGCCGGGTCATGCTCGGCGTCGGCAGCGGCGAGGCACTCAACGAGATCGCGGTCTCGGGTATGGAGTGGCCCGAGTTCAAGGAGCGGTTCGCCCGGCTCCGGGAGTCCGTGCAGCTGATCCGCGACCTGTGGACGAAGGACGGCGTCAGCTCCGACGGGCCGTACTACAAGACCGTCGACGCGTTCATCTACGACCGCCCCGAGACCCCGCTGAAGGTGTACGTCGCCGCAGGCGGGCCCCTGGTCGCGCGGTACGCCGGGCGCGCCGGTGACGGGTTCATCGCGACGTCCGGCAAGGGCATGGACCTGTACACCGAGCAGCTGATGCCCGCCGTCCGCGAAGGCGCCGAGAAGGCCGGGAAGAAGTTCGAGGACGTCGATCGGATGCTCGAGGTGAAGATCTCCTACGACCGCGACCCGGCCCAGGCGCTGGAGAACACCCGGTTCTGGGCGCCGCTGTCGCTGACCGCCGAGCAGAAGCACAGCGTGACGAGCGCGACCGAGATGGAGCGGCTGGCCGACGAGCTGCCGATCGCGCAGGTCGCCAAGCGGTGGATCGTGGCGTCGGACCCGGAGGAGGCGGTGAAGCAGCTCCAGCCGTACGCCGACGCGGGCTTCAACCACTTCGTCGTCCACGGTCCGGGCAACGACCAGGAGCGTTTCCTCACCCAGTTCACCGAGGATGTCCTTCCGCTGCTGCGCAAACTGGGCTGACAATCGCTGGGTGGGTGACTACGAGATCGTCCAGGACAACGACCCGCGGTGCGCCGAGCTGGAAGCAGCCGGCTACCGCGTGGTCGCCGAGTCCTGGGCGGTGCGGCTGTTCGACCCGGATCGTGAGCTGCTGGAGTCCGCCGTACTCCGGGCCACGGCCGGCGGACTCACGATCCGCGAGCTCGGCGCCGAGTCCGCGCGGGAGCTGCACGCGCTGGAGAAGTCCAACGAGCCGGACTACCCGTACACGCCCGCGACGCACCGCGTGGTCGGAGAGCTGGCCGAAACCCGCGCGCTCTGGCCGGAGCACCGGGTGTTCGGCGCCTTCGACGGCAACCGGCTGGTCGGCGCGACGGTCATCCGCGCGAAGGACGGCTTCGGGGACACCCGGTTCACGTCGGTCCTGTCCACGCACCGCCGCCGCGGCGTCGCGCAGGCCGTGAAAGCCGCCTCGATCCTCGCCCTCCTCGACATCGGCATCACCCGCTTCAGCACCGGCGGAGCCGCCGCCAACCAGGCCAGCCTCCAAGCCAACCAGTCCCTCGGCTACAAACTCACCGAACACTGGCGCACCTACGCCCCCTGAGGGCCCCGGCCGGGGAGTGGGCGGAATAGCATCTCGGGATGCCTCTGCTTGTGGGATCGGTGTTGTCTCGGGGGACTTTGCGGGATGTGGCGCAGCCGCGGTTGGCGGTGGGGGACGGGTTGTTGTTGCGGCCTTGGCAGGGGAGGGATGCCGACGTCGTACGAACGGCGTTCGGGTGTCCTGACATTCAGCGGTGGCATGTTCGGCGCCTGGACACGCTCGAGGAGGCTGGGGAGTGGGTCGGGCAGTGGGCTGATCACTGGGACGCGGAGACGGCGGCGAGTTGGGCGGTCGTCGGTCACGACGATGAGCCGCTCGGCCAGATCGGGCTGCGGGAGGTCTCGCTGACGCAAGGCTCGGCGGCACTGTCCTACTGGGTGACACCGGCCGCCCGTGGGCGCGGCGTCGCGGCCGCAGCGGTGGACTCGCTGTCCACTTGGGCCTTCGGCCAGGCCGGGTTCAACCGGCTGAACATCCACCACTCCACCGCGAACACCGCGTCCTGCAGGGTCGCGACAAACGCCGGCTACCAGCTCGAAGGCACCCTGCGGCAGGCGATCATGCACGCGGACGGCTGGCACGACTGGCACGTGCACGGCCGGCTGCGCACCGACAGCCGCTAGCTCGAGGTGCGTACTGTCGGGGAATCCGGACACCTCAGCAGTACCTGCGTGGTGAGTTGGTGGTCGAGGCAGGGCGTCAGTGGAGGTCTTCGGACAGGGACTTGGCGGCTTGGGTAAGGAGCGGGATGGCGCGTTCCACCAGCGGCTCGGTCATGCGTCCCGCGGGGCCGGAGATGGAGATGGCCAGCGGGGAGGGCGCGTCGGGCACCGCCACCGCCACGCACCGTACGCCGACCTCCTGCTCGCCCTCGTCCATCGCGTAGCCGTCGCCGGCGGCCTGGTGGAGTTGGGCGGTGAACGCGTCGGGGCTGGTGATGGTGTTGTCGGTGTGTTTCGCCATGCCGGTGCGGTGCAGGAGCTCGCGGACCTCGGCGTCGGGGTACTGCGCGAGGATCGCCTTGCCGACCGCGGTGCAGTGCGGGAGGACGCGGCGGCCGACCTCGGTGAACATCCGCATCGAGTGCCGCGACGGGACCTGCGCCAGGTACACGATCTGGTCGCCGTCGAGCATCGCCATGTTCGCGGACTCGCCGAGCTCGTCGACGAGCCGCGCGAGATGCGGCCGGGCGAACACACTGAGCATGTGCGACGAACTCTCCCCGAGCCGGATCAGCTTCGGGCCGAGCACGTACTGCCGCGACGGTTCCTGACGCAGGTAGCCGAGGTCGACCAGGGTGCGCACCAGCCGGTGGATCGTCGGCAGCGGCAGCCCGGAGGCTGTGGCCAGCTGCGACAGGCCCATCATCCCGCCCGCGTCGGCCATCGTCTCGAGCAGCCCGAAGGCGCGCTCGATCGACTGCACGCTGCCGGTCCGGCCCTTGCCGTTCGTCTCCGCCATGACACCCACCTTTCCGGATCACGGAAGTTTAGCGCCAGATCCCGGAAGGTCGAATGCTTGCGTCTTCCGCAAAGTAGATATTAGTCTCCACAATACGGAAAAGGAGGCTGCAGTGGACGACCTGATGGCCGAGCTCGACCGACGCCTGGCGGCTGCCGACGCCGCGCTGGCCGCCGACTACCGCGGTGACCGCGGGGTCCGGCAGCCGATCCACACCGTGTACGTCCCGGCCGACCGGTACGACGCACGCACAGTGGATGACTGGGGTGCGCAGGCCCGTGCGGCTCTCGACGAGTACGCCGGCTCGGCCGCCGACCTCGCGAAGATCGTCGCGGCCGACCTGACCGACGACGTGTACGACCGAGTCCGCGCCAAGCTCGAGCGGGAGCCGATCGAGGATCTCCGCATCGACTTCGAGGACGGCTACGGCAACCGGGCGGACGACGAGGAGGACGCCGCGGCGATCGCCGCCGCCGAAGCCCTCGCGGCCGGCCCGCGGACGCCGTACCACGGTCTGCGGATCAAGTCGTTGGAGGCGCCAACGAGACGACGCGGAGTCCGCACCCTCGACCTGTTCCTCGAGCACCTCGGGGCGGTCGACGACGGCTTCGTCATCACGCTTCCGAAGGTGACCTCGGTCGAGCAGGTCGAGGCGATGGTGCTCGTCCTCGAGACACTCGAGCAGAAGTACGGCATACGGCGGCTGAGTTTCGAGATCCAGGTCGAGACCCCGCAGGCGATCCTCGGCGCGGACGGTACCGCGCTGATCGCCCGGATGGTCAAGGCCGGCGGCGAGCGCGTCACCGGGCTGCACTACGGCACGTACGACTACTCCGCCTCGCTCGGCGTCGCGGCGGCGTACCAGAGCATGGAGCACCCGGTCGCCGACCACGCGAAGGACGTGATGCAGCTGGCCGCTGCCGGTACCGGCGTCTTCGTGTCCGACGGCTCGACCAACGTCCTGCCGGTCGGCGACGCGATCCACGACGCGTGGCGGCTGCATTTCCGGCTGGTACGGCGTTCGCTCGCGCGCGGCATCTACCAGGGCTGGGACATGCATCCCGCCCAGCTCCCGACCCGCTTCGCGGCGACGTACCTCTTCTACCGGGAGGGGTACGACGAGGCCGCGCAGCGCCTGCGGGCGTACCTGGGTGACGGCGAGTCGGGTTACCTCGACGAGCCGGCAACGGCCGTCGCCCTGGCCGGTTTCGTGCTGCGCGGCATCGAGTGCGGCGCGATCGAGACGACCGAGTTCGACACCGTGGTCCTGGCTCGACTCGCCCGCCGGGCGGTGTCCGAGGGCTAGCCTCGCACCATGCGACTGGTTGCGGAGTTCACCACGGAACCGTTCGACGTGGACGGGTCGCCGCCCGCGCACGCCACCGAGGCGCTGCGCGCGGCGGAGGAGGCCGGGCTCGACTGTGAGTTCGGCCCGCTCGGTACGCAGGTCAGCGGCGAGCAGCACCTGTTGCTGCCCGCACTCCCGAAAGTGCTCGAGGCGGCGTTCGCCGGCGGCGCGAGCCAGGTGACCTTACAGGTACGGCGCGATGCCTAAGCAGCATCCCCTGGTCGAGGCGATCACGCCGCTGGTGGAGCGGCTGAACGCCGAGCTGATCGCACCGGCGGACGCCCTTGACGACGACATCCCGCTGAAGTGGGACGGGGAGGCGGTGGTCGCCGTCCGGCTGCCGAAACCCGCCGACGGCGGCCCCGCGGCCGCCGTGGCCGGAACAAACGCTGGCGGTGTGCAGGGCCTGCTGGCAGAGGTTGCTGACGAGTTGGGCGGTCCGCTGCGCGACCTGTCCCGGCATGACAAACAGCAGGCCGTTCTGCTGCTGGAGGCGCGCGGCGCGTTCGAGTACCGCAAGTCGGCCGAGATCGTCGCCGAGGCGCTCGGCGTCACCCGCTTCACCGTCTACAACTACCTGAACCGCGCCCGCTGATTTTCAACAAACTGTTGACGACAGGCGGAGCGGGTGTCACGCTCTCGTCATACGGAAAGTCGATTTCGGGATTCGAGAAGGTGTGATCCGTGGACCTGGAGGAGTTCAACTCCACTGCGGCCGACCGGCTCCGGCCGGCACTGGCGGCCTGCTGCGACGTGCCCCGCTGGGTCGACGCGATCCTGGCCAAGCGGCCGTACGGCGATCGCGCGGCGCTGACCGCGGTCGCCGACCAGTTGCTCCGCGAGCTCGACGACAACGAGGTCGATCGCGCGCTCCAGGCGCACCCGCGGATCGGTGACCGCCCGCAGGGCGCGGGTACCGAGGCCAACTGGTCGCGGAACGAGCAGTCCGGCGTCGGCGCGGACCCGGCGGTCCGGCAGGAAATTGCCGAGGGCAACCGTCAGTACGAGGAGCGGTTCGGTCGGGTGTTCCTGATCTGTGCGACCGGGCTGTCCGCGGCGCAGATGCTGGACAGCCTGCGGACCCGTCTCACGCACGACGACGCGACCGAGGCAACCGTCGTCCACGAGGAACTGCGCAAGATCGCGCTGCTCCGGTTGAGCAAGGTGGTGGAGACATGAGTTCGCTCAGCACGCACGTCCTCGACACCGCGCTGGGGCGACCGGCGCAGAGCGTCGAGGTCCGGCTCTACCGGGGCGACGTCCTCGAGGCCAGCGGTACGACGGACGCCGACGGACGGATCGCCGAGCTGCAACCGAAGCTCGAGGCGGGCACGTACCGGCTCTGGTTCGACGTCGCGGCGTACGCGAAGGCCACCGGCCAGGACATCTTCTTTCCCGAGGTCTCCGTGACCTTCACGGTCGCCGACGAGCGGCACTACCACGTCCCGTTGCTGCTCAGCCCGTTCGCGTTTTCCACCTACCGAGGGAGCTGACCTCCGATGGCCATCCACCTGGGCGCCAACCAGTACGGCAAAGCCGAGAACCGCGTCGTCCGCGTCTACCGCGACACGCCCCGGCACGAGATCCGCGACCTGAACGTGTCGACGTCGCTCCGCGGCAGCTTCGAGGCGGCGCACACGACCGGCGACCAGGCCGACGTACTGCCGACCGACACGCAGAAGAACACCGCGTTCGCCTTCGCCAAGGAGAAGGGGATCGGGGCGATCGAGGACTACGCGCTGACGCTCGGCGCACACTTCCTGGACGCGTCGCCGGCCGCGGAGGGCGCCCGGATCGAGGTCGAGGAGTACGCCTGGGAGCGCATCGACGACCACGACCACGCGTTCGTCCGGGCCGGCACCGGCGTCCGGAACACCGTCGTCAACGTCGAGGGCCGGGGTGCGCAGCGCAAGGCGTACGTCGTCTCGGGGATCAGCGATCTCGTCGTGCTGAAGTCGACCGGGTCGGAGTTCCACGGGTTCCTGAAGGACAGGTACACGACCCTGCAGGAAACCGACGACCGGATCCTGGCGACGTCGCTGGTCGCGCGCTGGCGCTACGACGCTAGTCCAACCGGGGATGGCTCGGTCGACTGGGACAAGTCGTACGACGGCATCAAGAGGCTGCTGCTCGAGCGGTTCGCGAACATCCACAGCCTGGCCCTGCAGCAGACGCTCTACGGCATGGGCTCCGCAGTGCTGGAGGCGCATCCGGAAGTTGCCGAGATCAAGTTCTCGGCGCCGAACAAGCACCACTTCCTGGTCGACCTGTCGCCGTTCGGGGTGGAGAACCCTGGTGAGGTCTTCATCGCCGCGGACCGCCCGTACGGCCTGATCGAGGCGACCGTGACACGCGACGACGCCAGTGACGCCGGGTCCGCCTGGCACGCGACGCCGGGATTCTGTTGAGCAGGACCGTGATCGAGGGCGCCTACGTGGCGACCCTCGATCCGGCCCGGCGCGAGTTCGTCGGCCACGTGGTTGCCGAGGGCAATCGCCTGGTCGCGGTCGGGCCGGGGCCCGCGCCGTCGTACGACGATGCTCGCGTCGTGGACGGGCGGGGCTGCCTGGTCACGCCGGGGTTCGTGAACACGCATCAGCACCTGTACCAGTGGGTGACGCGCGGGCTCGCCGCGGACGCGACGCTCTTCGAGTGGCTGACGACGCTGTACCCAGTCTGGGCCCGGATCTCCGAGGAGACCGTGTACGTCGCGGCGCGGGCGGCACTTGCCCAGCTCGCGCGGACCGGCTGCACGACCGTGGCCGATCACCACTACGTGTTCCCGCGTGACGGCGGGGACCTGCTCGCGGCCGAGATCGCCGCCGCGGGTGAGATCGGTCTGCGGTTCCACCCCGCGCGCGGCTCGATGGACCGCGGTCAGAAGGACGGCGGGTTGCCGCCGGATTCCGTGGTCGAGAACCGCGACGAGATCCTCGCCGCGACCGAAGCCGCGATCGACCGCTGGCACGACCCGTCACCGGACTCGATGCTGCAGATCGTGGTCGCGCCGTGCTCGCCGTTCAGCGTGAGCGGTGAACTGATGCGCGAGTCGGCCGAGCTGGCGCGGCGTCGCGGCGTACGGATGCACACGCACCTCGCCGAGACCACCGACGAGTCTTCGTGGTGCCAGGAGACGTACGGGTGTACGCCCCTGGAGTACGCCGACCAGCTCGGGTGGACCGGTCCGGACGTGTGGTTCGCGCACGGCATCCACTTCGACGACGCGGAGATCAAGCACCTCGGCGGCACCGGTACGGGCATCGCCCACTGCCCCAGCTCCAACGCCCGCCTCGGCGCCGGCATCGCCCGCGCCGCAGACCTCCGCGCCGCCGGATCGCCCGTCGGCCTCGGCGTGGACGGCGCCGCCAGCAACGAATCCGGCAGCTTGGTGGAGGAGCTGCGCCATGCTCTCCTCTTCGCCCGAGCCCGCGGCGACCCACAAGCCCTCACCGTCCGCGCCGCACTGGAGATGGCGACTCTGGACGGCGCCCGCATCCTCGGCCGCTCCGCCGACCTCGGCTCCCTCGAACCCGGCAAACTAGCCGACCTCGCCGTCTGGGACCTCACCACCCTCCCGCACGCCGGCATCCCCGACCCCGTCGCCGCTCTGGCCCTCTCCACACCCCCGCCGCTCACCCTCCTCCTCGCCAACGGCCGCCCTGTCGTCGAGCACGACACCCTCCAAACCGCCGACTCGGACGCCCTGGCCGCAGCCACGGCCGGGGCGCAGGGGCGGCTGCTGGGCTGAGTGGACAAGCGACGGGGTCGGGGAACAAGAAATAGCCTGTCTCGCGACCCCGGGGCTTATCCACAGATGCGCGATCGGACGTCCGGGCGCGATACGAGACGTGCACCTTCTTGGGTATGAACAGACGACTGGAAGTGATCGCGGCCGAGCGGGGCGGGTGGTTCACGCGCCCGGACGCGGTCGCCGCGGGGTACAGCGACAGCGAGTTGCGGCAGCGGGTGCGTAGCGGGCAGTGGCTCCGACTGAGCTTCAACTCGTACGTCGACCCGCGCGGCTGGCCGGCCGACGAGCCGCCGTGGGAGCGCGCGATCCGGCTGCACCTGCTGAACGTGCGGATGGCGAGCGCGCGGCTCGGTGACGTCGTCGTGAGCCATCAGTCCGCGGCCGTGCTCCACGGTCTGCCTGTCTGGGGGACCGATCTGACGAGGGCGCACTTCACTCGCGTCGCGTCAGGCCGCGCCCGGAGCGGTCGAGGGATCCGGATACACCGCGGAACGCCTGCTGTTGACGAGCTCGTGGAGGTCGGCGGTCTGCGGCTCACGAGCGTCGATCGGGCGATCGTGGAGACCGCTTGTACGACTTCGTACGAAGTCGGCGTGGTCCTCGCGGACGCCGCGCTCCGAATGCGGCTCACCACCCCGGAGCGGCTGGCCGGCGTCGTACGACGGCATCGGCGCCGGCACGGCTCTCCGGCCGCGACGGCCGCCGCGCAGTTCGCGAACGCCTTGAGCGAGTCGGTCGGGGAATCGCGCCTGCGCGTGCTGCTGGCGAACCACGGTCTGCCGGCACCGCAGCTGCAGGTGGAGATCCGGGATGCCTTCGGCCGGCTGATCGGGCGGGTCGACTTCCTGCTCGCGGGCGTGCTCGTCATCGAGTTCGACGGCGCGCTGAAGTACGGCAACACCGCGGACGCCGTACTCGCGGAGAAGTGGCGCGAGGACCGCCTCCGCGAACACGGGTACGGCGTGTTCCGCGTCGGCTGGGCCGACCTCGACCACCCGCGCGACACGGCCGCCCGGATCTGGGACGCGCTGAAGAGACACACGGCGGGGTCTGGGAACAAGCAATTGCTTGTTCCCTGACCCGAGCAGTGTCGTCCGACGCCTCCGGGGCCGACCTTCGCGCGGCGCTCGACCAGGTTCGTTAGTGGTGCAGGAGGTCGCCGTTGATCCAGACGGCCTGGACGTCGGCGGGGGTGCCTAGGGTGAAGATGCGGGCGAGGGCTTCTTCGGTGTCTTCGGCGTGGGTGATGGCTACGGCCAGGGGGGAGCCTTCCGCGGGGCGGAGGAGTTGGGCGTCGAAGTGCTGGCCGACCGAGAGGTGGCCGACGTGGGGGAGGTCCAGGGCTTCGGCGCCGGCTGTGGTGGCGAGGTAGAGCAGGTGGGCTGCGGTGAGCGGCCGGCCCTGGTCTCCGAGGAGTTGCTGGCAGAAGTACGCCTGCAGGCCTTCCTTCAGCAGCGAGAATCCGGTGCCCGCGCCGACGTCCGATCCGAGTGCTACCCGGACCCCGAACTGCAGGTGCCGGGTCAGCGGGAACAGTCCGCTGCCGAGCGCCGCGTTGCTGGTCGGGCAGTGCGCGACCGTCGCGCCGCTGGTGGCCAGCGTCTTCAGCTCGACGTCCGTCGGGTGGACGTTGTGCGCGAGGACGGTACGCCGGTCCACCAGGCCGTGCCGGTCGTACGTCGTCACGTAGTCGCAGCCCCCGAACAGGTCGGCGACCGACGCGATCTCGGCCTCGTTCTCGTTCACGTGCGAGGTGAACAGCGCGCCGGGGATCGCCTCCATCAGCTCCCGGCAGGTCGCGAGCAGTTCGTCGGTGCACGACAGCGAGAACCGCGGTGTCACGGCGTACCGGTTGCGGCCGGCGCCGTGCCAGCGGTTCGCGAGTGCGAGCGACTCGGCGTACGCGCGGACCGGTGTGGTGAGCAGTTCCGGCCGTAGCAGCCGGTCGCTGAGCACCAGACCGCTCGTCACCCGCAGGCCGACCTTGGACGCGGCGCCGAACAGCGCGTCGACGGCGTCGGGGTAGTGCGCGCCGAAGACGAGCGCCGACGTCGTACCGGCGGCCGCGAGCCCGCGGACGAACTCGTTCGCCACACCGGTGGCGTAGTCCACGTCGGCCATCCGCGCCTCCTCGGGCAGCGCGTACCTGTCGAGCCACTCGAGCAGCGGCAGCCCGAGACCGCCGACCGCGCGAATCTGCGGGAAGTGCACGTGGGTGTCGACGAATCCGGGCAGTACGACGCCGTCGCGCAGGTCCACGACCTGCTCGGCGGGATGCGCCTGGCGGAGCTCCGCGAACGGGCCCCGGGCAACGATCAGGCCGTCCTCGACCAGCAGCCCCGTGTCGCTGCCGACCCGCAGGCCGGCGCCGTCGAACGGGTTCTCCGGCGTGTCGATGAACGTGCCACGATAAAGAGTCATGCCTGTGCCTCACGCTGAGCCGGCGTGGGGCGACGCACGGCAGGACGAGCCGACGCGGGATGCCGGTCGGCGGATTCGGGCCGGGCGGATCGCTCGGCGGATCGGGACGGTGCGGGTGGCCGTTCGGCCGCGAACCGCTGCAGAAGCCACGCGGCCACGCTGACCGCGATCACGGCCGGCTCCTTGCCGGGGAGATCGGGCAGGCCGATCGGTGTGGTGATCCGCGCGATCGCCTCGGGCGGGTTGCCGTCCTCGGCGAGCTTGCGCTGGAACCGCGTCCACTTGGCGCTGGAGCCGATCAGGCCGATCGTCGCGAGGTCCGCCTTGCGGATCGCGGCGTCGCACAGGGCCGCGTCCTCGGCGTGGTCGTGGGTCATGATCACCGCGTGGGTGCCGGGCGGGAGCTCACCGACGACGAGCTCCGGCAGCACCGGCACGTTGTGGACGTGGACCTGCGCGACCGCATCGTCCAGCGCCGACAGCCGCTCGGCCGTCAGCTGATCGGCCCGGGAGTCGATCAGGTGCAGCTCGAGATCGTGCCGGGCGAGGATCCGCGCGAGCTCCAGGCCGACGTGCCCGACCCCGAAGATCGCCACCGACGGAACGACCGGCAACGGCTCCAGCAACAGCTTCACCTCACCACCACAGCACTGCACGCCGTGCTGGTACGGCGCCTTGTCGGACAACGCGGCCGTCAGCTCCTCAGGGGCCGTCAGGCCGTCGGCGATCATCTGCCGCGAACGCTCGACCGCCATCGCCTCGAGATTCCCGCCGCCGACGGTCGACCAGACGTTGTCGGCAGCAACAACCATCTTCGCGCCGGCTTCCCGCGGAGCATGTCCTCGCACGGACACCACGGTGACCAGCACGCCGGCAAGCCGTCCGGATCGCAACCGCTGAACGGCTTTCACCCACTCCACGACACACCTCCCCGGGCCCGATCGACCGCCCAGTACACGGCCTCCGGTGTGGCCGGCGACGGCAGATCCACGCTGGTGCCGGCTGGGCCGAAGGCGGCCGCAGCCTGGCGCAGGGACTCGCGGACCGAGAACGCCAGCATGAGCGGCGGTTCGCCGACCGCCTTGGAGCCGTAGACGGCGCCCTCTTCGTGCGCCTTCTCCAGCAGCGTGACGTTGAAGACCTCGGGCATCTCCGAGAAGCTCGGCAGCTTGTACGTGCTCGCGGCCTGCGTGGACAGCCGCCCGCGCCGATCACCGGAGCTTTCGTCCCAGCGGAGGTCCTCGAGCGTCAGCCAGCCGGCGCCCTGCACGAAACCGCCCTCGATCTGGCCGATGTCGATCAGCGGACTGAGGCTGTCACCAACGTCGTGGACGATGTCGACGCGGCGCAGCGTGTACGCGCCGCTGAACCCGTCCACCTCCACCTCGGCGGCCGCGACGCCGTACGCGAAGTACTTGAACGGCTCGCCGCGCATCGCGTTCGCGTCCCAGTGCAGCCCCTCGGTCCGGTAGAAGCCGGCCGCCCACAGCTGCACGCGCTGGTGATACGCGAGGTTGACCAGCTCGTTCCAGTCCACGCCGTCGCCGGACAGCCCGCGGACGACACCATCGACGAACAGCACATCCAAAGGGCTGATCCCGAGCTTCCCGCCGGCGACCTGCGCGAGCCGCTCGCGGATCTGCTCGCACGCGTTCTTGATCGCCGCGCCGTTGAGATCGGCACCGGAGGACGCCGCGGTCGCCGAGGTGTTCGGCACCTTGTCGGTCCGCGTCGGAGCCAGTCGTACTCGCGCCAGCGGCACGCCCAGCGTGGTCGCCGCGACCTGCAGCATCTTCGTGTGCAGGCCCTGGCCCATCTCGGTGCCGCCGTGGTTGATCAGCACCGACCCGTCCTTGTAGACGTGCACCAGCGCGCCCGCCTGGTTGAACGCGGTCAGGTTGAACGAGATCCCGAACTTCACCGGCGTCAGCGCCAGCCCGCGCTTCACATGCTCGTGCGACGCGTTGAACGCCTCCACCGAGGCCTGTCGCTCGGCAATCTCACCGTTGGCCAGCACCTGCGACCAGCACGACTCGAGCCGATCCGCGTGCCGGACCGGCTGCCCGTACGGCGTGGAGTCGCCCGGCTGGTAGAAGTTCCGCCGGCGCAACTCCGCCGCGTCGTACCCGAGCAGCGGCGCGCAGCGTCCGAGAATGTCCTCGATCACGAGCATGCCCTGCGGCCCGCCGAACCCGCGGAACGCGGTCTGCGACGTCTTGTTCGTCTTCGCGATCCGGCCGTCGACCCGGACGTGCGGGACCTCGTACGCGTTGTCGATGTGGCACATCGCCCGCGCCAGCACCGGCTCCGACAGGTCCAGGCTCCACCCGCCGTCGGCGGTCAGCGTCGCGTCCAGCGCGACTAGTTTGCCATCGGCGCCGAAGCCGACGGTCCACGAGCTGTGGAACCCGTGCCGCTTGCCCGACATCGTCATGTCCTGCGTGCGGTTCAGCCGCAACCGCACCGGCCGGCCGGTGAGCGTCGCGCCCAGCGCGGCGATCGCGGCGAAACCATGCGGCTGCATCTCCTTGCCGCCGAAGCCGCCGCCCATCCGCAGGCACTGCACGGTCACCGAATGGCTGGCCAGCCCGAGCACGTGGGCGACGATTTCCTGCGTTTCCGAGGGATGCTGCGTGCTGGACTGCACGAAGATCTGCCCGTACTCGTCGACCAGCGCCAGCGCCGCGTGCGTCTCGAGGTAGAAGTGCTCCTGCCCGGCGAACTCGAACTCGCCACGGAACACGTGTTCCGCCCCGGCCAGCGCCTGCTCGACGTCGCCGCGCTCCAGGTGCCGCCCGATGCCCTGGAAGCTGTCCGCCTCGATCGCCTCGCGAACGGTCACCAGCGACGGCAGCGGCTCGTACTCGACCTCGACCGCCGACGCCCCCAGCCGCGCGGCCTCCAGCGTCTCGCCGAGCACCCAGCACACCGCATGCCCGTTGAACATCACCTCACCCGGGAACAGCGGCTCGTCGTGCTTGACGCCCGCGTCGTTCACCCCCGGTACGTCGTCCGCCGTCAGCACGCGGACCACACCGGGTACGTCGTACGCCGGCTTCACGCGCAACGCGGTGACCCGGGCATGGGCGTGCGGCGACTGCACCGGCCACGCGTGCAGTACGTCGCGGGTGCGCATCACCAGATCGTCCGTGTACAAGGCCGCACCGGTCACGTGCAGCGCGGCACTCTCGTGCGGCATCGGTACGCCGACCACGGCCGCGGCGGGCCGTTCAGACAACGAGCTCATGCGCCGACCCCCTGGAAGTAGAAGCGCAACAAGGACTGGCCGAGCATCGCGGAGCGGTACGACGAGCTCGCGCGGTGATCGTCCATCGGCGTACCCTCGGCCGCCATCACGGCGGCGACGGTCCGCACGGTCTCCTCGGTCCACGGCCGGCCGATCAGCGCCGCCTCCGTCTCGCGGGCGCGCAGCGGGGTCGCTGCGACACCACCGAGCCCGATCTTCGCGTCCCGGACGATGCCGTCGGCGACGTCGACGGCGTACCCGATCGCGACGCTCGAGATGTCGTCGAAGCGTCGCTTGGCGATCTTGTGGAACGCGCTCATCGGTGCCAAGGGCAACGGAATGACGATCGTCCTGATCAGCTCGTCCGGCGCCTTCAGTGTCTGCCGGTAGCCGGTGAAGTACTCCGCGAGCGGCACCTGCCGCTCGCCCCGCCTGGATGCGAGAACCAGCTCCGCCTCCAGTGCGAGGAGTGCGGGCGGAGTGTCGCCGATCGGTGATCCGGTCCCCAGGTTCCCGCCGATCGTCGCGCCGTTGCGGATCAGGCGTGAGGCGAACTGCGGGAAGAGCTGGTCGAGGAGCGGGATCCGCCCGGCCAGCCGCCGTTCGATCTCGGTCAGCGTGAGCGCCGCGCCGATCCGCACCTCGTCGTCGCCGAACGAGAACTCCCGCAGCTCTTCCAGCCGGTCGATCGCGATGGTCAGCGGCGGGCGGTCACCGAAGATGTTCACCTGGACACCGAGATCGGTCGAACCGGCAACGACCACCGCATCGTCCCGATCACCCAGCACCGCAAGCGCTTCGTCCAACGAGGTAGGCCGAACGAACTCGCCCTCGGGCGAGACCATGCCGGTCGCCGCCGGGGCGGGCGGCGCCGCGTCCCGGCGGACGGCGAGCGCGTCGTTCTCAGCCGGGCTGTCCAGCGCGTACGCCGCGTCCCGGATCGGGCGGTAACCCGTGCACCGGCACAGGTTCCCGCTCAACGCATGCAGATCGAACCCGTTCGCGCCGTGCTCGTGGTCGCCTTCACCACAAGCACGACCGGGCCGGTAGTACTCGGCGGCCATGCTGCAGATGAAACCGGGGGTGCAGAAGCCGCACTGGGAGCCGCCGCGGACCGCCATCTCCTGCTGGACGGGGTGCAGCTCGGACGGCGTGCCCAGGCCTTCCGCCGTCATCAGCTCCTGGCCGTCCAGCGAGGCGACCGGGAGGAGGCACGCGTTGACTGCGGTCCACTCGGTGCGCGAGTCGGTGCCGGGGCGGGCGACGAGGACGGAACAGGCACCGCACTCGCCCTCCGCGCACCCCTCCTTGGCGCCGGTCAGGCCGCGGTCGCGCAGCCAGTCCAGAACCGTCGTGTGCACGGAGACCGCGCCGATCGCGGTGAGTTCGCCGTTCACCGTCAAGGCGGGGGCGCGCAGGGCTTGGGTAGTCATCGGTTGGTGCTCCATCGGGTGCGGGCGCTGTGGATCGGGTTGGCGTCGGAGACGAAGTCGTCGAACCGGTAGCCGGCGATCTTCGCGACCTCGAGCAGGGCGGCGGCGTGCTCCTGGTTCTCGCAGTTCCCGAGCCGTTCGCGGCCCTGCTCGACGATCCGCTCGTACGACTCGGCGTCGCGGACCGAGATCACCAGCGGGAACCCGAACCGGTCCTCGTACGCCGAGGTGATCGCGGTCAGCTCGTCCCGCTCGGGGTCGCCGAGGAACGTCAGCCCCTTGTCGGACTGGTCCCGCAGCGACGCCTCGCCGCTGAGGCCGTCGGCGACGAACTGCGAGCCGAGCCGCGGGTAGGCCCGGATCAGTTCCAGCTGCTCCTCGCGGGAGCCCGAGAACAACGCCTCCTGGAAAGAGCGGCGCAGCGCGTGCGTGTCGGCGTACGGCCGCATCTCCCAGGCCCGCTCGACCGCCCAGCGCGGACCTTGGAACAGCGGACCGAACGTCTCGACGAATTCCTCGCGGGTCATCTCGTTCACCTGGTCGAGCCGGACCGTGTCACCCGGCTGCCCCGCCACCGCGGGCCCGAAGTTCTTGCCGACGTGGTGGAACAGGATGTTCAGGCCGATCGCGGTCAGGCTGCCGAGCGTGATGCCGCTGCCGAAGATGATCTCGGCCCAGTTCGGCACGGCCTGCGCGACCTGCGGCTGCGCGGTCACGTACATCGCCAGCCCGACGCTGGTCGCGACGATCACGACGTTGCGGTGGTCGTGGAAGTCGACCTTCGCGAGCGTCTGGAACCCGACCACGGCCACGGTCGCGAACATCGCCAGCGCCGCGCCGCCGAGCACCGGATGCGGTACGCCGGCCACGACCGCGCCGGCCTTCGGCACCAGGCCGATCAGGATCATGATCGCGCCCGCGGCCGCGACCACCCAGCGGCTGCGGACCCGGGTCAGCCGGACCAGGCCGACGTTCTCCGCGAAGCAGGTGTACGGGAACGAGTTGAAGACGCCGCCGATCGTGGTGGCCAGGCCGTCGGCCCGCAGCGCCCGGGCGATGTCCTCGCGGCCGACCCGCTTCTCGACAATCTCGCCGGTCGCGAACACGTCGCCGGTGGTCTCGACCGCCGTGATCAGCATGACCACGACCATCGAGATGATCGCGGCGACCGAGAACTTCGGCCAGCCGAAGTAGAACGGCGTGGTCACCCCGGCCCAGGCCGCGTCACCGACCGCGCCGAAATGCGCGTCCCCGAACGCCCAGGCGACCAGCGTCCCGACGACCAGGCCGAGCAGGACGGCGATGGTCGCCATGAAGCCCTTGAACACCCGCTGAATCAGGACGATCAGCGCCAGCGTGCCGAGTGCGTACGCCATGTTCTTGCCGCTGGTCGGCGCGGCGCTCGGACCGGCGCCGCCGACCGCGTCCCCGGCCGCGACCGGCAGCAGCGCCAGGCCGATGATCGTGATCACCGACCCGGTCACCACCGGCGGGAAGAACCGGATCAGCCGGCTGAAGTACGGCGCGATGAAGAAGGTGGCCAGGCCCGCGACCAGGACGGCGCCGTAGATCACCAGCAGCCCGTCGGTGCCGCCGCCGGCCGCGAGGCCGATCGCGATCATCGGCGAGACCGCCGTGAACGTCACGCCCTGCAGCAGCGGCAGCCGGACGCCGACCTTCCAGAAGCCGACCGACTGGATGATCGAGGCGATCCCGCAGGTGAACAGGTCGGCGTTGATCAGGTGGATGAGCTGCTCGGTGCTGAGCCCGATCGCACTGGCGAGCAGGATCGGTACGATCACCGCCCCGGCGTAGAACGCCAGTACGTGCTGAGCGCCGTACACCGCGAGCTTCGCAGGCGGCAGCACCTGGTCGACGGGGTGGCGGTTGGTATGGCGGCTCGGTCGCAGGACTGCCTTCATCGGGGACACGCTCCTCGGCTGCTTTGGGGCGGTGCGGGGATTTGACCTGCACCTGAGCATCGGCTCACCGGGGTACGGATTGCACCCGGTGAACCTCCGAAGATGAACGGCCGGAGAACGGTCCGTTTTGTGCGATCACACAACTACAGCGATTTGAGCGCGAGGAACACGTCCACCCGGTCCTCTAGGCTCGACAGATCGCGTCCGGTCAGTTGCTCAACGCGTTCGATCCGGTAGCGAACGGTGTTGACGTGCAGGTGCAGCGACTCCGCCGTCCGCGTCCAGGAGCACGAGCAGGCGAGGAACGCCTGCAGCGTCGTGAGCAGGTCGGCGTGGGTCCGGCGATCGTGGTCGAGGACCGCTCCCAGGACACGGTGGCTGTAGGTACGGCGTACGTCGTCCGGCAGCGTGGCGAGCAGCAGGACATGCGAGGCGACTTCGTCCGAGGTGACCACCGACACGGGCGCTCGCGCGGCGCCTGCCGCCCGCTGCGCGAACCTGGCCTCCTCGAGCGCGCCGGCGAGTGCGTCGACCGCCGTCTCGCCGCTGATCCCGACCGCGAGGCGTGCCCGGTTGAGGCCCGGGGCGAGGCGGCCGAACGCCCGGCGCAGGTGCTCCGGGAGGCCCGGCGCGAACGGCAGAAATCCGACGAGCAGCCCGTCCCGCCCAGGGGCGACCACGGCCGGGCCGACCGTCAGCGCGACATCCTCCAGCAGGCTCAGAGCGACCTCGCTCGGGCCGTCGTCGCGTAGCTCGGCCACCGCCACGACCATCGGCCGCTCGGAGTGCGCGCCGGCCTGCCGCAGCCGGGCGGCGACCTCGGTCAGCGGGGCGCCCGACTCGACCATGGCCAGCGCGTCCGCCACCAACGGGCGCAGTGCGCGGCGGCCCTCGTCACGCCGGGCCCGGTCCAGGGCAGCGATCGCGCACAGCTCGTGCACCGCCTCGACGTGATCGCGGGACCATTCGTGGTGGTCGCCCTCGATCACCAGCACCCACGCGGTCAGCCGGTTGCCGAGCCCGGATCCGACCGGGAACAGGCTGTACGACGCGTCGATCGTCATCGCCACGGCCGGTGTCCGGTCCGCGGTCAGGAACTTGCGGGTGACCGCGTCGACCGCGGCCGCGTCGAGCTCGCCCGGCCCGGGAACGACGTGCCGCCCGGTCGGGGTCAGCACCCGGCAGTCGTGCCCGATCTCGGCGGAGATCCGCGCCGCCAGCTCGTCGAGGCTCCGCCCGGCGGCGATCGACGACAGCAGCTGCCGCTGGCGTACCAGGCTGGCCGACAACCGCGCGCCGGTCTCGGCCGATCCCGCCGCCGCGACGTACTCCGTGACATCGGCGAACGCGATCTCGATCGGGACCTCGACCAGGGTCACGTCGTGCCGCCGGCAGGCCGCCACGAGATCCGCCGGCACGTCGCCCAGCTGCGCCTTCCCGGCCAGGATCGTGGTCGCTCCGCGGCCGGCCATCGACGCCACGAACACCTCGCTGTCGGCGGCCTGCCGGCGCCAGACCAGCCCGGTCAGGACCACCTCGCCGCCGCTCAGGTACCGCCCGGGCTCGAGCAGGTCGGTGGTCACCAGCCGCCCGATCGGCCGATCCAGCATGCCGGCGCCGGAGTACAGCAACCGCAGCCCCAGCTCGGGCGCATCGAGCAACTCCGCCAGCAACACGACGTACCTCCCTTTAGAGGAAAGTACAACGCGCGCGCCCGCGTACGACAGCCCCTCGGTCCGCGGCCGAACCGCGCCGGACGCTTGACGCTCTCTCGATCACCCGCTTATGGTCATTTCGCAGAACAGAAATCAAGTTCCACAATGCGGAAATTGGAGTCGGGATGAGTCACCAGCTGAAGTACACGGTGAACTGTTCTTTGCTCTTCACCGAGTTGCCTCTGCTCGAGCGGCCGGCCGCCGCGCGCCGGGCCGGGTTCAGCGCGGTGGAGTTCTGGTGGCCGTTCGTCGAGGCCGTCCCGCCGGACCGGCAGGTCGACGCGTTCGTCAGCGCGGTCACCGACGCCGGCGTCCGGCTGACCGGCCTCAACTTCTTCGCCGGCGACATGCCGGGCGGCGACCGCGGCCTGGTGTCGTGGCCGAAGCGGTCCGGCGAGTTCCGCGACAACATCGACGTCACCGTCGGCATCGGCGAGCGACTCGGCGCCCAGGGCTTCAACGCGCTGTACGGGAACCGTGTCGAGGGCAGCACGGCGCAGGAGCAGGACGACATCGCCGTCGAGAACCTCGCGCTCGCCGCCAAGGCCGCCGCGCGGATCGGCGCCACGGTCCTCGTCGAGCCGGTCAGCGGCGCGGAGCGCTACCCGCTGAAGCTCGCGGCCGACGCGCTGGACGTGATCGACCGCGTCCAGGCGGCGTACGACGTACCGAACGTCGGGCTGCTCGCGGACCTCTACCACCTGGCGGTCAACGGCGACGACGTCGACCGGGTGATCGCCGAGCACACCGGCCGGATCGCCCATGTACAGATCGCCGACCACCCGGGCCGCAACGAGCCCGGCACCGGCACGCTCCCGCTCGACCGCCAACTGACCGCCCTCGAGGCGAACGGTTACACCGGCCTGGTCGGGCTCGAGTACAAGCCGTCCACCACCTCAGATGCAAGCTTCGGCTGGCTGCCGTTCGAGCGCCGCTGATCGACCCAGGAGACGAATTATGACCAACATCGCCTTCATCGGCCTCGGCATCATGGGCAACCCGATGGCCGTCCACCTCGCCAAGGCCGGCCACACCGTCGCCGGCCTGGACCGTACGCCGGAGCGCGCGGAGGCCCTGGTCGCCGCCGGCGGCCGCGCCGCGACCTCGCTCGCCGACGCGGTCAAGGGCGCCGACGTGATCTGCGTGATGGTGCCCGACTCGCCCGACGTCCAGGACGTGCTCGAGGGCGAGGACGGCGTCTTCCAGCTGGCCGAGACCGGCACGCTGATCATCGACTTCTCCAGCATCCGGCCGGACGTCACGCAGCACCTCGCCGAGCAGGCGCGGGCGAACGGCTTCCGGCTGCTCGACGCCCCGGTCTCCGGCGGCGAGGCGGGCGCCAAGAACGCCGCGCTGTCGATCATGGTCGGCGGCGACGCGGACGACTTCGCCGCGGCCAAGCCGCTGTTCGACGTCGTCGGCAAGACCGTCGTACACGTCGGCCCGAGCGGGTCCGGCCAGACGGTCAAGGCCGCCAACCAGTTGATCGTCGCCGCGAACATCCAGGCCGTCTCCGAGGCCGTCGTCTTCCTGGAGGCGTACGGCGTCGACACCAAGGCCGCGCTCGAGGTCCTGGGCGGCGGGCTGGCCGGATCCACCGTGCTGAACCAGAAGAAGGAGAACATGCTGTCGCGCTCCTTCGAACCCGGGTTCCGGATCGACCTGCACCACAAGGACCTGGGGATCGTCACCGCGGCCGCTCGCGAGGCGGGTGTCGTCGTACCGCTCGGCGCGCTGGTGGCGCAGCTGGTCGCGTCGGCCCGCGCGAACGGCGACGGCGGCCTCGACCACTCCGCGCTGCTCCGCGGTGTGGAGCGCCTGTCCGGCAAGGTGGTCGGCTGATGACCCGCATGCGCGCGGTCGACGCCGCCGTACTGATCCTGGAGAAGGAAGGCTCGACGCAGGCGTTCGGGCTGCCCGGCGCCGCGATCAACCCGTTCTACAGCGCGATCCGCGCACACCGCGGGATTAAGCACGTGCTCGCCCGCCACGTCGAGGCCGCGTCGCACATGGCCGAGGGCTACACCCGGGCCCGCGCCGGCAATATCGGCGTCTGCATCGGTACGTCGGGACCGGCCGGAACCGACATGATCACCGGGCTGTACTCCGCCTCCGCGGACTCCATCCCAATCCTGTGCATCACCGGCCAGGCCCCGGTCGCGAAGCTGCACAAGGAGGACTTCCAGGCCGTCGACATCGCCTCGATCGCCAAGCCGGTCGCGAAGTGGGCGGTCACCGTGATGGAGGCCGCGCAGGTCCCGGGCACCTTCCAGAAGGCGTTCCAGGTGATGCGCGAAGGCCGGCCGGGTCCGGTGCTGATCGACCTGCCGCTGGACGTGCAGCTCGCCGAGATCGACTTCGACGTCGACACCTACGAGCCGCTTCCGGTCTCGCGTCCGGCGGCCACCCGCGCGCAGGCGGAGAAGGTGCTGTCCTTCCTCGCCGCCGCCGAGCGGCCGCTGATCGTGGCCGGCGGCGGAATCATCAACGCCGACGCGTCGGACCTGCTGGTCTCCTTCGCGGAGATCACCGGGATTCCCGTCGTACCGACGCTGATGGGCTGGGGCGCGATCGCCGACGACCACCCGCTGAGCGCAGGCATGGTCGGGCTGCAGACGTCGCACCGGTACGGGAACGCGACCATGCTGGCCTCGGACGTGGTCCTGGGGATCGGCAACCGGTGGGCGAACCGGCACACCGGCGGGCTGGATGTGTATCGAGGCTCGCGCAAGTTCATTCACGTGGACATCGAGCCGACGCAGATCGGGCGGGTGTTCGCACCGGACTACGGGGTCGTGTCGGACGCGCGCGCCGCGCTGGAGGTCTTCGTCGAGGTGGCGCGCGAGTGGGCCGCCGCCGGACGGTTGCCGGACCGTACGGCGTGGGCGGCGGAGTGCCGAGAGCGTCGTACGACGCTGCAGCGGAAGACGCACTTCGACGCGGTGCCGATCAAGCCGCAACGGGTGTACGAGGAGATGAACCGTGCCTTCGGGCCGGACGTGCGGTACGTCAGCACGATCGGGCTGTCGCAGATCCAGGCGGCGCAGATGCTGCATGTGTACCGTCCGCGGCACTGGATCAACGCCGGTCAGGCCGGTCCGCTCGGCTGGACCGTGCCGGCGACGCTCGGGGTCGCGGTCGCGGATCCGGACAGCACGGTGGTCGCGTTGTCGGGTGACTACGACTTCCAGTTCCTGATCGAGGAGCTCGCAGTCGGGGCGCAGTTCAACATCCCGTACATCCACGTGGTGGTGAACAACTCTTACCTCGGGCTGATCCGGCAGGCGCAGCGTGGGTTCGACATGGACTACTGCGTGCAGCTGTCGTTCGAGAACATCAACAGCCCGGAGGTCAACGGGTACGGCGTCGATCACGTGAAGGTCGTCGAAGGCCTCGGTTGCAAGGCGTTGCGGGTCTCCGAGCCGGACGGGATCCTGCCGGCGCTGGAGCAGGCCAAGAAGCTGATGGTCGAGCACCAGGTCCCGATCGTCGTCGAGGTCATCCTGGAACGGGTCACGAACGTGTCGATGGGTGTCGAGATCGACAACGTCGTCGAGTTCGAGGACCTGGCGATCTCACCCGAGGACGCGCCGACGGCCCTCGCGTTGCTGGACTGACCTGTGCGCGTGGTTGTTGCCTCCGACAAGTTCAAGGGGACGCTGACGAGCGCGGAGGTCGCGGACGCGGTCGGCACCGGGGTACGGCGAGCCTGCCCCGACGCCACTGTGGTCGCAGTCCCGGTCGCCGACGGCGGCGACGGCACCCTCGCCGCCGCCGTCGCGGCCGGCTACACCTTCGTCCCGCTCATCGCCTCGGGCCCCACCGGCGAGCCAGTGCACTCCGGCTACGCCCGACTGGGCGACACCGCGGTGGTCGAACTGGCCGATGTCTCAGGCCTGGTCCGCCTCCCCGACGGCATACCCGCACCCCTCACCGCCACGTCGTACGGCACCGGCGAGCTGATCGCCGCGGCCGTCGACGCCGGGTGCACCCGCATCATCCTCGCCATCGGAGGCAGCGCCTCCACAGACGGCGGCGCCGGCCTGATCGCCGCCCTGGCGGACCTGGGAACACCCGCTGGGGTCTGGGAACAGGCTATTGCTTGTTCAGAGACCCCAGCGCTTGTCGCCGCGAGGCTCCAAGGCGCGCGGTTGGTCGTTGCTTGTGATGTGGACAATCCGTTGACCGGGCCTTGGGGTGCGGCGGCTGTGTACGGGCCGCAGAAGGGGGCTACGCCGGAGCAGGTCGTGGAGCTGGACGCTCGCCTGGGGCGCTGGGCCGATGCGGTCGCTGACTGGACCGGCGCGGACCTCCGCGACACATCGGGCGCCGGGGCGGCTGGTGGGGTCGGCTTCGCGGCGCTGGCGTTGCTGGGTGCCGAACTCCGGCCAGGTATCGACCTGGTGCTGGAGATGGTGCGCTTCCGCGAACAGTTCGCCGACGCGGATCTCGTCGTCACCGGCGAAGGGGCCTTGGACGAACAAACGCTGCACGGCAAGGCCGTTGCCGGCGTAGCGGCCGCTGCCGGCCGGCTGGGTCGCGACGGCGCGGGAGTCCCGGTCGTCGCGGTCTGCGGTGTGAACCGCCTGCAGCCCGACAAACTCCAGAAGATCGGCGTAGCGGCGGCCTACGCACTGACAGACCTGGAGCCTGACGTCAGCAGATGCATCGCCGAACCCCGCCCGCTGCTGGAACAGCTCGGCGAACGGATCGCGGTCGATCACCTTACGATGGCACGAAGAGAGAAAGGCATCGCATGAGCGCTCTTGATCTCGTGCTTCGGGCCCGCCGCGTGGTGCGACCCGACGGGGAGCGGTCGACCGCGGTCGGTGTCCGGGACGGGCGGATCGTCGCGATCTCGCCGTACGACGCGGAGCTCGACGCCGCGACGGAGCTGCGCCTCGGGGACGACGAAGTGCTGCTGCCCGGTCTCGTCGACTCCCACGTACACGTCAACGACCCCGGTCGCACCGACTGGGAGGGCTTCACCTCCGCGACGAAGGCGGCCGCGTCCGGCGGTGTCACCACGATCGTCGACATGCCGCTGAACAGCATCCCGCCGACCTGCGATGTGCCGGCGCTGGCGCTCAAGCGCAAGACCGCCGAGACCCAGGCGTACGTCGACGTCGGCTTCTGGGGCGGCGCGATCCCGGGCAACGTGCCTGACCTGCGCCCACTGCACGACGCCGGCGTGTTCGGTTACAAGTGCTTCCTGCTGCACTCCGGCGTCGACGAGTTCCCGCCGCTCGGCGCGGACCAACTGGTCGCGGCGATGCGCGAGATCGCCGCGTTCGACGGCCTGCTGATCGTGCACGCCGAGGACGCGCACGCCATCGACGAGGCCACCCCGCCGAACGGCGCCGGCTACCTCGACTTCCTCCACTCGCGGCCGCGCGCCGCGGAGAACGAGGCCGTCGTGCAGGTCATCGACCTGGCGAAGACGACCGGCTGCCGCGTCCACATCCTGCACGTCTCCAGCGCCGACGTCCTCCGACTGCTAACGCAAGCCCGCAACGACGGCGTGCGGATCAGCGCCGAGACATGTCCGCACTACCTGAGCTTCACCGCCGAGGACATTCCCGACGGCGCCACGCAGTACAAGTGCTGCCCGCCGATCCGCGAGGCCGCGAACCGCGAGCTGCTGTGGGAAGGCCTGCGCGACGGCACGATCGACCTGGTCGTGTCCGACCACTCGCCGTCGACGATCGACCTGAAGCACCTCGACACCGGCGACTTCGGCGCCGCGTGGGGCGGGATCGCGTCCCTCCAGCTCGGCCTGCCCGCGGTCTGGACCGAGGCCCGCCGCCGCGGCTTCACCCTGACCGACGTCGCCCGCTGGATGTCCGCCGCCCCCGCCGCGCAGACCGGCCTGTCCGCGAAGGGCGCCATCGAGATCGGCTATGACGCCGACTTCTGCGTCCTCGCCCCCGACGAGACCTTCGTCGTCGACGCGCAGCAGCTCCAGCACAAGAACGCGATCACGCCGTACGACGGGCGCACGCTGACCGGTGTCGTGCGGAGCACCTGGCTCCGCGGCGTATCCGTCGACCTCGCCGCCGACCCGCGCGGCCGCCTGCTGACCCGAGGAGAACGATGACCTTCTACGCGCCGAAGGGCGGATTGCCCGCGCAGACCGACCTCACCACCGACCGCGCGGTCTTCACCGAGGCGTACGCCGTCCTGCCGCGCGGCACGATGCGCGACATCGTCACCAGCCGGCTGCCGTTCTGGGACGACACCCGCTTGTGGGTGATCGCACGGCCGCTGTCCGGGTTCGCCGAGACGTTCTCGCAGTACATCGTCGAGGTCGCGCCGGGTGGCGGCAGCGACAAGCCCGAGACCGACCCGGCCGCCGAGGCCGTACTGTTCGTTGTCGCTGGCAACCTTGTGCTCACGGTCGCGGGGGAGAAGCACGCGCTGACCGAGGGCGGGTACGCGTACCTGCCGCCCGGCGGCGACTGGACGGTGCGGAACACGAGCGACGCGGCCGTCACCTTCCACCTGGTGCGCAAGGCGTACGAGCGGATCGAGGGCATCGACGTACCGCCGGCGCTCGTCACCAACGAGGCGGACGTCGAGGGCCGGGAGATGCCGGACACGAACGGCGCCTGGAAGACGCAGCGGTTCGTCGACCCGGACGACGTCCGGCACGACATGCACGTCAACATCGTGACGTTCGAGCCGGGCGGGGTGATCCCGTTCCCGGAGACGCACGTGATGGAGCACGGCCTCTACGTTCTCGAAGGCAAGGCGGTCTACCTGCTGAACAAGGACTGGGTCGAGGTGCAGGAAGGCGACTTCATGTGGCTCCGGGCGTTCTGTCCGCAGGCCTGTTACGCGGGTGGGCCCGGCCGCTTCCGGTATCTGCTCTACAAGGACGTCAACCGTCACCCCAAGCTCACGCTCTGACGGTCACCGGGCGCAGCGGCGGTGTCAACGGGTCGGTGATGAGCCGCGCGTGCCGCTCCACGTCGTACCTGTTGCCGTCGTAGGTGAGGCGTTCGCGTTCGACGCCCTCGGGCAGGAACCCGGCTGCGGCCGCGACCGCGCAGGACGCGGGGTTGTTGAGCCGGTGCCCGATCTCCAGCCGGTACAGCCCGGCGTCGTGATGGGCCCAGTCGGCGAGCGCGCGCAGCGCGTCCCGCGCGACCCCCTGGCCGCGGACGTCGGCGAGCGTCCAGTACCAGGTCCAGCCGACCCGGTGCCGGTCGATGTTCGTCACCCCCACGCAGCCGATCGGGTGATCGTCCGCGTCCGCCACGGCGTACACGTGCCCGTTGTCCAGGTCCGCGACCCGCCCGATCCAGTCGACGGCGGACGCGCGGTCCACGATCCCGCCCTGGTGCACCATCTCCGGATCGTCATGCGCCGCCGCCAGCCGCAGCGCGTCACCAGTCCGCCACCGCCGGAGCCCGAGCTCCCCGAGCGCGTATCCCATCCAACGAAAATACTCCTGGACCCGTCCCACCATCCCGTCCTCCGGCGCGTTCACTCCCAAAGCAGAGCCACGGCGCCGACGACGGCGACCAGGGCGCTCAGCGCCTCGACCAGCCGGTCGCCGAGTGGGATCGTCCCGGCGTACTTCCTGTAGGTCGCGTCCTGGTCGAAGGTGAAGGTCACCCCACGTGCCGTCGCCAAGCAGCCGCCGACCGCGATCACAGGACCCACAAGCAGGCCCAGTGGGACCGCGGCGCGTGCCGGCATGGCAGTGGTCGCGATTGCGAGCCCGGCCAGCACGCCGAGCCCGGTGACGACCAGACAGCGCGTGCGCACACGCATGACGAGCCGCAGAACCACCACACCGGCGGGCCACCCGACATACGCGGCAATCAGAACGGAGTGCGGCATTGAGAGAGGATAGGGCGCATGGCATATCTGGATTTCAGGGATCAGGTCGTGGTGGTCACCGGGGCCAGTAGCGGGATCGGGGCCGCGGCGGCGGTCGGGTTCGCGGAGACGGGGGCCACGGTCGCGCTGCACTACCACCGCAACTCCGACGGCGCGAAGCACACCGTGGGGGCGGTGCAGACGGCCGGCGGTACGGCGTCCTTGCACCAGGCGGACCTCGCGGACCCGAAGGCGGCGGACGCGTTCGTCGACGAGGTGCTCGCGCAGCACGGGCGGATCGACGTCCTGGTCAACAACGCCGGTGACCTGGTGAACCGGTCCGCGATCGCCGAGGTCACCGACGAGGAGTTCCACCGGATCCTGGACGTCAACCTGACCTCGGTGTTCGCGCTCAGCCGGCGGATCGTGCCGGTGCTCCGGGCGCAGGGCGGCGGCTCGATCGTCAACGTCACGTCGATCGCCGGGCGGACCGGCGGCGCCGGCGGGTCGGTCGTCTACGCGACGTCGAAGGGCGCGGTCAGCACCTTCACCCGCGGTCTCGCCAAGGAACTCGCCCCGGAAGGTATCCGCGTGAACGCGATCGCCCCCGGCGTGATCAAGACCCCCTTCCACGACCGCCACACCGCCGACGCCCAGATGCAGGCCATGCTCACCACCATCCCGATGGGCCGGACCGGCACTCCCCACGAATGCGTCGGCACGATCCTCTTCCTGGCCTCCGAGCGGATGTCCTCGTACATCACCGGCCAGATCATCGAGGTCAACGGCGGTCAGCTGACGCCCTGAAGACCGCGTTGTGGTCCAAGACCTCACCGGTCGGCAGGTAACCCAGATCATCCAGTACGGCGTGCAGCCGCGCGCGCGACTCGGGGCGCTTGTCCTCGACGATCACGACGCGCGGCTGCAACCGCTTGAACGTCCGCGTGGCTCCGGACAGGGCGGCGATCTCGGCGCCTTCGATGTCGACCTTCACGACATCCAGCCGCTCCAGCCCGCAGGCCCAGTCGTCGAGCCGGACGACAGGCACCTCCTGCACCACCTCGCCGTCGCCGTACAGCGAACGCACCCCCGCGTCCGCCTCGTCGTACCGCCGGTCCGCCCGGAGCATCGCCAGCTCCGGTCGCTCACCGAGCGCCATCGGCACGACCTCCAGCTGTACGCCGTTGCGCGCCGCCGCCGCGCCGAGCTTCGCCACACTGTCCGCGGCCGGCTCGAACGCGATCACCCGCCCGCCCCCGAGCTCCTGCAACCGCTTCGCGACAGTCAGGGCATGGACACCGATGTTCGCGCCGACATCCAGCATCACGTCCCCCTGCCGCAGCTCAGCACGCAAGAACCGCCGTACGGCAGGCTCGTACCGTCCCGCGTAGTACAGAACAGCCTGCAGGTTGTCCCGCAGATCGAGCTCCAGCTCCACCCCCTGCCGCCGCACCAGCACCGTCGCGGCCCAGCGCGGCGAGATCTTCACCAGCCCCGGATTCGCCTCCGCCAACCGCGGCGAGATCCGCAGCGCGACCCGATGCACCCCCGCGTCGGTCAGCCCCTCGACCGCCCCCGCCATCCGCCCGGCCCGGCGCGCCGCCCCGGGACCCATCGCGCGCTCCACCGCAGATGCCAGGCTCCAGGCCAGCCGCCGTGCCCCCACGTCTCGGACGTCCATCCTCAGCCGTTACCCAGGATCAGGATGCATACTCACTTCGTGGGGGACGTCAACGTCGAGCTACGCCGCTCCGGCTTCGTGGAGTGGTGCTTCGTCTATGCCGACGAACTGTGGGCGCTGCTGCTCCTGATCCCCGTCGCCTTCGTCGGCAACGTGCTGACTCACGTGCTCGTGTTCAAGTGCGGTTGGACGCTGCACGTCTCCGCCGGTGACTACTACTACAAGAAGGTGCGCTACCGCTCGAAGGCCGCCGCCAAGGCCGACATCGAACGACAGCGGGAGTTGGCCGCGGCGATCGCACCGCCGGCTCCCGTCGAGCCGACGCGACTGCCCACACGAGGTGGATCCCTGCGCCGGCCCTGGTGACAGCGGACGTCCGCCACTCACTAACCTCCGGCCGGAGCACTGCGTCACGCTCAGCGGCACAGAGGAACCCGTGGTTAGTGAGTGACGGGTGTCCGGTTCATCGCGACAGTGTGCGGAAGCGGTGGGCAGATAGCGGCAGGAAGATGGCTACCAGCAGGAGCGGCGCGATGAGGGCCGCGACTTCCGCGTGGGTGCCGATCCAGGTGGCGGTGGCTGATGGGTCGGGGTTGCCGAAGAGGGCGCGGGAGGCGGTGGCGGTAGCTGACAGTGGGTTCCACTGGGCGATCGTGCCCAGCCAGGCCGGCATCGTCGACGTGGCGACGAAGGCGCTGGACAGGAAACCGATCGGCCAGACCAGGACCTGCACCATCGTCACGCTCTGCGCGTTCTTGACCGTGAGGCCGGTGAAGATGCCGACCCACAGCAAGGCGAACCGCAGCAGCAACAGCAACCCGAACGCGGCCAGTGCCGACGGCAGGCCTTCGTGCCATCGCCATCCGAGCACCAGCCCGGTCCCGACCAGGACGGCGAGCGTCACCGCCGAGTCGAGCATGTCGGCGATACAGCGCCCGAGCACGACCGCCGCCGAGCTCATCGGCAGTGACCGGAACCGGTCCGTCACGCCCTTCGAGACATCGGTGGTGACCGCGGTCATCGTGCCTTCGAGCCCGAAGAGCATCGCCAGCGCGAAGATCCCGGGCACGAGCAACTCGTAGTACGACGAACCGGGCGGCTCCATCGCCCCGCCGAGCAGCCCGCCGAACATCAGCAGCATCAGCACCGGGAAGAACCACTGGAAGATCACCAGTCCCGGCTGCATCCGCCAGTGCGTCAAGGTCCGCCGCGCGATCGTCCAGCTGTCCGCGAGCGCCCACCCCACGCCGTTCATGCGGCCGCCCCGGTCAGGTGCAGGAACACTTCGTCCAGCGTCGGCCTCCGCAACGTGATGTCCTCCGGCTCGATCTTTGCCTCATGCAACGAGTTCGCCAGCTGCACGAGCGCCTTCGTGCGATCCTTCACGGGAACGCTCACCCGGACGTCCTGCACCCGGACCTCCCCGTCCGCCAGCGCCGCCGCGAGCTCCAGCACCCGCGGGACCTCGGCCGGATCCGCGAGGACCAGATCCAGCCAGTCCGACCCCAGCCGCGTCTTCAACTCGTCCGGTGTCCCTTCCGCGACGACCTTCCCCGCCTTGAGCATGGAGATCCGGTCCGCCAGTTGGTCCGCCTCCTCCAGGTACTGCGTCGTGAGCAACACCGTCGTACCGCCCGCGACCAGCTGCCGTACGGCGGACCACACCTCGATCCGCGCCGCCGGGTCGAGCCCGGTCGTCGGCTCGTCGACGAACAGCACCCGCGGCGCCACGATCAGACTGGCCGCCAGATCGAGCCGCCGCCGCATCCCGCCGGAGTACTTGCTCACCGCCTGCCCGGCCGCCTCGGTCAGACCGAACCGCTCCAGCAACTCGTCCGCCCGGCCTTTGGCGTTCCTCAGATGGTTCAGCCGCGCGAACATCGCCAGGTTCTGCCGCCCGGTGAGGATCTCGTCCACCGCGGCGTACTGCCCGACCAGTCCGATCCGCCGTCGTACCTCCGCTCCTTGCCGGCGCACGTCGTACCCCGCGATCGTCGCCGTACCGGAATCCATCTCCAGCAATGTGGACAGGATCCGCACCGCTGTCGTCTTGCCGGCGCCGTTCGGGCCGAGCAGGCCCGTCACCGTGCCGGCCGTCACCTCCAGGTCGAAGCCGTTCAGCCCCGCGCCCTCCGTGCCGCCCCGGTAGTTCTTCCGTACGCCGACGGCCTCGATCACTCGTTCCGTGGTCACTTCCCACCTCTCCGCTCATTGAGCCGTAGAGTGTACCGTACATTGTACGGCTCAGGTACGATGCAGCCAACGACGAGCGCTGGAGGAAGGGTCCGAGTGGCGGGTAGGAAGGCGGCGGCACCCGATCCGGCGCGCAGCCTCGCGCTGCTCTGGGGAAGTCACACCAAGGCCGGCCGCTCGGGCCTGACGGTGCGTGCGATCGTCGGCGCGGCGATCGCGCTGGCGGACGAGGCCGGGCTCGAGGCGCTGTCGATGCGGATGGTCGCCGACCGGCTGAAGGTCGGCACGATGTCGCTCTACACGCACGTCCCGGGCAAGGGCGAGCTGACCGACCTGATGTTCGACCAGGTGTACGGCGACCTGTACGCCGGCGCGGACGAGCCGGCCCGGCAACCGGGCGGCTGGCGCAGTGCGCTCGAGTTCATCGCCCGGCGCAACTGGGACGTGCTGACCGCGCACCCGTGGATCCACGAGGTGCCGACGATGCGGACGGCGCTCGGGCCGAACATCACCCGGAAGTACGACACCGAGCTGCGTCCCCTGGACGGCCTCGGCCTGACCGACGTCGAGATGGACTCGGCGCTGACCCTCGTCCTCACCCACGTCCAGGGCACCGCGCGGGCGGGCGCCGAACAGCTGCGCACCCAGCGCGACTCCGGCCTGTCGGACGAGGAGTGGTGGCGTCAGATCTCTCCGACGCTCACCACGGTCATGTCCGGCACGCACTTCCCGGTCGCGGGGCGCGTCGGCACCTCGGTCGGCGAGCACTTCCAGTCGGTCATCGACCCGGCCCACGCGCTCAGCTTCGGGCTGGGCACGATCCTCGACGGTCTGGCCCAGCTGATCGAGTCGCGCTCAGCTGTTCAGTAGGTCCTCGAACGGAGTCGGGTTCTCGAAGGGGTCGGCCTGGGTGGGCGTCTCGTTGTGCAGAGCCGCGACCAGTTCGGTGGCGGCCTGCGTGATCCGTGCGCGGAGGCCGACGGCGTTCGGGCCCCAGTCGGTGGAGGCGGCGTACACAGCGGTCGGGACCGGCAGCGCCTTCAGGTAGGCGAACAAGGGCCGCAGGGCGAACTCCAGGACCAGCGAGTGCCGCTCGGTGCCGCCGGTCGCAGCCAGCAGGACGGGCTTGCCGGCCAGGGCCTTGTCGTCGAGCACGTCGAAGAACATCTTGAACAGACCGGAGTACGACGCGCTGAAGGTCGGGCTGACGACGATCAGGGCGTCGGCGGCGGCGACCGTGTCCAGGACCTCGCGCAGCGACGCCGACGGGAAACCGGTGAGCAGGTTGTCGGTCAGGGCGTGGGCGTGGTCGCGGACCTCGATCAGCTCGATCCGCGAGCCGATGCCGCGCCCGGACAGCTCGTCCCGCACGGCGACCGCCAGTTGGTCGGCGAGCAGCCGGGACGACGACGGCGTCGTCAGCCCGGCCGTCACGACCGCGATGACCTTGTCCTTCATCGGGTCGGCTCCTCGATCGTCTCCAGTTCACGCGCCCGCTCCGCGGCGGCCTTCAAGGAGGCGTGCGTCGGCGCGTCCGGTACGTGGGCCGGCTTCAACGCCGCGAACTCCTTCCGCAGCACCGGAATCACCTCTTCACCGAGGATGTCGAGCTGCTCCAGCACGGTCTTGAGCGGCAAGCCGGCGTGGTCGATCAGGAACAGCTGCCGCTGGTAGTCGCCGACCTGCTCGCGGAACGACAGCGTCCGCTCGATCACCTCTTGCGGGCTCCCGACCGTCAGCGGCGTCTCCCGGCTGAAGTCCTCCAGCGACGGTCCGTGCCCGTACACCGGCGCGTTGTCGAAGTACGGCCGGAACTCGCGGACCGCGTCCTGCGAGTTCTTCCGCATGAAGACCTGACCGCCGAGACCGACGATCGCCTGGTCGGCGGCGCCGTGCCCGTAGTGCTCGAAGCGCTGCCGGTACAGCTGGATCATCCGCTGCGTGTGCGACATCGGCCAGAAGATGTTGTTGTGGAAGAACCCATCGCCGTAGTACGCCGCCTGCTCGGCGATCTCGGGCGACCGGATCGACCCGTGCCAGACGAACGGCGGTACGTCGTCGAGCGGCCGGGGGGTCGACGTGAAACCCTGCAGCGGCGTGCGGAACTTGCCCTCCCAGTCGACGACGTCCTCGCGCCAGAGACGGCGCAGCAGGGCGTAGTTCTCGACGGCGAGCGCGATGCCGTTGCGGATGTCCTGACCGAACCACGGGTATACCGGACCGGTGTTGCCGCGCCCCATCATCAGGTCCACCCGGCCGTCGGCCAGGTGCTGCAGCATCGCGTAGTCCTCGGCGATCTTCACCGGGTCGTTGGTCGTGATCAGGGTCGTCGAGGTGGACAGGATGATCTTCGACGTCTGCGCCGCGACGAACCCGAGCTGGGTCGTCGGCGACGACGGCACGAACGGCGGGTTGTGGTGCTCACCCTGGGCGAACACGTCCAGACCGACCTCTTCGGCCTTCTTCGCGATCCGGACCATCGACTTGATCCGCTCGCCCTCGCTGACCGTGGTCCCGGTCGTCGGGTCCTCGGTCACGTCCCCGACGCTGAACACGCCGAACTGCATCCGTCCTCCTCGGGTAGGTAGTTCACTATTAAACTACTAACACCCACCAGAACACCAATCCTCGCCCGGGCATTCCGTCCTGGATACGCCGAAGGCCCGCGATCCGGACGGGATCGCGGGCCTTCGGGTGTCTCGGTCAGACGGTATGCGGTTTCAGCAGCTCGTCGTCGCCGGTGAGTGCGGCGGCGATCCGGCGGTGCTTGCCCGCCTCGTCGCGGCGGGACTGCCGCTCGAGGGTGCGGGCCAGCATCAGGTGGGCGTAGTACTCGGTCGGCTCGCGGTCGATGACCTCGAGGAGGTGTTCCTCGGCCGGCTTCAGCAGGGCCGCGTGGTAGTACGCCCGGGCCAGCAGCAGTCGCGTCCCGACGTCGTCGGGCGTCTCGTCGACCACCGGCTTCAGCGCCCGGATCGCACCGCGGTAGTCCCGCTCCTCGAAGTACTGCTGTGCCAGTCCGTAGCTCAGTGCGCGCATATCCTCCATGGGCCTCGCAACGCCGTACGCCGGGGCGGTATTCCTCAGGCCGCGTCGAGGACGGCCACCTGGTCCGGGGTCAGGCTCAGGTCGACGGCCGAGTACGAGTCGCGGATCGTCTCCGGGCGGCTCGAACCGGGGATCGGGATGACGACCGGGGACTTGGCGAGCATCCAGGCCAGCGTGAGCTTCTGCGGGCTCACACCGAGCTCGGCGGCCAGCGACTGGAAGGCCGGGTACTTGGCGCCCAGCTCGCCGGCGTTGGAGATGCCGCCGAGCGGGGACCACGGCAGGAAGGCGATACCGAGCTCGTCGCACAGCTCCAGCTCCGGCTCGCTCGAGCGGAACCGGGGCGAGAACTGGTTCTGCACCGACACCAGCCGGCCGCCGAGGATCTCGTTGGCCTGCTTGATCTGGGCGGGGTTCGCGTTCGAGATGCCCGCCATCCGGATCTTGCCGGCGTCGAGCAGGTCGCGGACGGCGCCGATCGAGTCCTCGTACGGCGTCTTCGGGTCGGGCCGGTGGAACTGGTACAGCCCGATCGCCTCGACGCCGAGCCGCTTCAGCGACGCCTCGGCGGCCTCCGCGATGTGCTTCGGCGAGCCGTCGAGGGTCCAGCTGCCGTCGCCGGGCCGCAGGTGGCCGCCCTTGGTCGCGACCAGCACGTCCGAGGTGTCGCCGCCGTACGTCGACAGCGCCTTGGCGATCAGGCTCTCGTTGTGGCCGACGTCGGTCGCGGTCAGGTGGTACGCGTCGGCGGTGTCGATCAGCGTGATGCCGGCGTCGAGGGCGGCGTGGATGGTCGCGATCGACCGGTCCTCGTCGGGCCGGCCCTCGATCGACATCGGCATCCCGCCGAGCCCGATCGCGGACACCTCGACGTCACCGATCCGGCGGGTCTTGTTCGTGTCAGCTGCCATACCCCCAACCTCCCGCGCGCGGACTGCGAAATCCAACAGGGATCTCCGCACGGATTCAGCACTCCGAGTGGTCAATGCCGAGTCAAGGGCTTACAAAACGTAGAGAAGTTACGTAAGAATATGGCGGAACTCACCTCAGGAACGGAGCCCGCCCGTGCCGTCCCGTCGTACCTTCCTCCAGCTCACCGGCCTCAGCGCGGCCTCGGTCACGCTCGGCATCTCCGCCCCGGCGACCGCCGACGCGACGCCGGCCCGCCCGATCCCCGACGGCGCGTTCGCCCTCGGGGTCGCGTCCGGGGACCCGCGCCCGGACGGTTTCGTCCTCTGGACCCGCCTCGCCCCGACCCCGCTCGCCACCGACGGCCACGGCGGCATGCCCGCCGTCGACGTGCCGGTGCAGTACGAGGTGGCCGAGGACAGCGGCTTCCGGCACGTCGTACGGCGCGGGCTCGCGATCGCCTCGCCGGAACTCGCGCACGCCGTCCATCCGCAGGTGGCCGGGCTCCGGCCGGGACGCGAGTACTTCTACCGCTTCCGCGTCGGCACGCAGCTCAGCCCGGTCGGCCGGACCAAGACCCTGCCGACGTACGGCGACCAGTTCACCTTCGCGACCGCGTCCTGCCAGGCCTGGTACCACGGGTACTTCGCCGCGCATCGCGACATCGCCCGCCGTGCTCCCGACGCGGTGTTCTTCCTCGGCGACTACATCTACGAGTACGGAATCGTTGCCGGTGACAACCTCTGGCGCGCGGGTGTCGCGGTCGGGCCGGAGCACGGCATCGAGATCGAGACGCTCGAGCAGTACCGGCTGCGCTACAGCCTCTTCAAGACCGACCCCGATCTCCAGGCCGCGCATGCGGTCGCGCCATGGTTCATGGTCTGGGACGACCACGAGGTGCAGAACAACTACGGCGCGGCCAACTCGTTGTACGGCGTACCGCCCGAGCTCTTCGTCCACCGCCGCGCCGTCGCGTACCGCGCGTACTACGAGAACGCCCCGCTCGCCCTCGAGAGCCTCCCGCAGGGGCCGGACAGCCGCGTCTACCGCCGGTACGACATCGGCTCGCTGGCCAGGGTGCACCTGCTCGACACCCGCCAGTACCGCGACCCGCTGCCTGTCGACGAGGCCGACCGCGTCTCCGAGCAGCGCACCATCATGGGCGCCGAGCAGGAAGCCTGGCTGTACGACGGCCTGCGCAGCTCGCCCGCGTCCTGGAACATCGTCGCGGGCGGCGTCGTCCTCACCGCCGTCACCGACGACCGCACCGAACAGTGGGACGGCTATCCCGCCAACCGGCGCCGCGTGCTCGAGGCGATGGCCGGTGCCGGGACGTCGGTGATGCTCACCGGCGACATCCACCGCCATGTCGCGTCGGAACTCCAGCTCGACGAGCGCACCGTCGGCGTCGAACTGGTGTGCTCGTCGGTCGGCTCGAACGGCGACGGCACCGACACCGATACCTACGCGAAGGACTGGCTGCAGCACCCGAACATCAAGCTCTACAACGCTCGTCGCGGCTACGTGCACAGCACGATGACCCGCACCGAGCTGACCACCGAGTTCGTCAACTTCCCGTACATCCAGGCCGACGCCAACGCTCAGCCGAACATCCTCGCCCGCTTCCGCACGCCCGTCGCCGATCCCCGCCTGGAGGCCTTGTAATGCGTCGTCCACCAGCAATCACCGGTCTGCACGGCAGCGGCGGCATCCGGATCGTGACGCTCGACTGGAAGCCCGTGTCGTGGGCGACCGTCGTCGACCACTACGCCGTCTACGCCGACGGCGCCCTGATCGGCAAGACCGTTTACCCGCACTTCGTCCATCGCGGCCTCGGCTTCACCGGCGTCACCAGGTCCTACTCCGTCGTCACGGTCGATGCCGCAGGCAACCGGTCGGGGGAGTCCGCGGCCGCGGCCGTCGCCAACCTGACCTCGGTGACGATCTCCGGTACGCCGGTGGCGACCGTCGGCACCTTCGACGGCAAGGGCTCCGAGCTCGCCCTCTCGCCGAAGGGCTACGCCCAGTATCCGACCCGCTTCCCGGCGGACGTCGACTACACGTTCGGTACGTCGACCCCGGCGGCGGACTGGTCGTACCTGCTGCCGGGGCCCGCCGACAAGTGGGCCGGCTCGAAGAACCACCGCGCGACGTTCCGCTTCGAGCTGCCCGCCGTGCCGTCGCAGGATCTCGATCTCGCGCTCTGGCTGATCGACAGCCACGCCAGCTTGGCTGCATCGGCGCTGCTGACGGTCAACGGGGTCGAGGTCGGCCGGCTCGCCTTCGCGAACGGCGCGACGAAGGGCTCGACGATTGCCGACAGCACCTATCCCGGCTCGCCGCTGAAACCGTCGTACCTCGAGCAGCCGTTGCCGCGGACGCTCTTCCGCCCAGGCGCCAACGTCCTCGAGCTCTTCAAGGACGTCGGCTCCTGGATCGCGTACGACGCTCTCGGCCTCTTCGCCCGGCGCTGAGGATCAGCCGGCGTGGACGTGCGGGCGCCGGTCCTCGACGACGTACGTCGCGCGGGTGCTGATCGGGGCGCCCGGCATGTCGACGTACGGCACGACGCGGAAGTCGTTGCGCCACTGGTGCTGGTCGACCGTGACCCGTGAGTACCCGCGCTGGGAGTTGAAGAACTTCAGGTGCGGGTTCGCGGCCAGGAACTGCTGTCCCTGGTCGGTCGTGTCGGCGCCGTTGCCGCCGCTGGTGATCGACGTACCGACGAACTCGGTGCCGACGGTCGCCGAGTCCGGGTCCGCGAAGTCGCGCTTCAGCTCGAGCGCGTAGTTCTGGTGCCGGTCGCCGGTGATCACCACCAGGTTGCGGACGCCGCTGTCCTGCGCGGCCGCGAGTACCTGGTTGCGCTCGGCAACATACCCGTCCCATGGGTCCAGCCAGACGTGCGTCTCCGGGCCGGGTGTCCAGTCGGTCTGGCCCATCGGCGCCTGGTTGCCGAGGATCTGCCAGCGCGCGTGCGAGGTCCGGAACCCGTTCAGCAGCCACTCGCGCTGCTTGCCGCCGAGCATCGTGTTGTCCGGGTCGAATCGGTCGTCGCAGGTCGACGAGTCGCCGTCGCCGCACGGCTGGTCGCTGCGGTACTGGCGGGTGTCGAGGATCGTGAAGTCCGCGAGCCGGCCGTACGGCAGCCGCCGGTGGTACCGGATGTCCGGCCCGGACGGCATCTGCTCGTGCCGCACCGGCATGTTCTCGTACAGGGCCTGGAACGCCTGCGCCCGGCGTGCGCGGAAGACCGCGGGGTCCTGGTCCGGCTCGGTGTCGATCTGGGAGATGTCGCCGGCCCAGTTGTTCTCCACCTCGTGGTCGTCGAATGTGTGGATCCACGGGTGCGCCGCGTGCGCGGCCTGCAGCGGGGCCTCGGTCTTGTACAGCGAGTACTGCAGCCGGTACCGCGCCAGGTCGAACGTCTCGGTGTGGAACCGCGGGTCGGTGGCGACGCCGCGCTTGTTGGTCTTCACCCCGGACTCGTACAGGTAGTCGCCGAGGTGGACGACGAGGTCGAGGTCCTCCTGGGCCATGTGGTCGTACGCCGTGAAGTGTCCGTCCTGCCATGCGTTGCAGGACGCGAACGCGAACCGCAGCTCCCGCGGCTGCGCGAACGGGTGCGGCGTGGTGCGGGTCCGGCCGGTCGGCGACACCTCGGCGCCGGTGCGGAAACGGTAGTAGTACACGTGGTCCGGCTGCAGGCCCTGGACCTCCGGGTGGACCGAGTGGCCGAGCTCGGGGGTCGCGACGACGCTGCCGCGGCGGACGACGTGCCGGAAGTTCTCGTCCCGGGCGACCTCGTACTCGACGCGGACCGGCTTCGCGGGCATGCCGCCCTTCCCGTCCACGGCGTACGGGTCGGTGGCGAGCCTGGTCCACAGCACCACGCTGTTCCACTGCGGGTCGCCCGACGCGACGCCGAGCGTGAACGGGTTGCCGGTGCCGGACGGGGCGGCGTACGTCGTCGAGGCGGTCCAGGCCCCGGTGCCGAGCAGTACGGCCGCGGAGCCCGCACCCCCGTACCCGAGGAAGCGACGGCGGGACACGGACATGGTTCCTCCAGATGCTGGGCGGTCGAAGCGGTGCCAGTGTTCTGGCGGAGAATGGCGGGGAGGTTAACGTGATCGTCCGGGAACTTAACGACAAGCGACGGTATGAATCCGGCCTTCGCTAGGCTGGCCCGAATTGTTAGCTACCGGGGAGTTACCAATGGCCTACGAACCTTGCCGTTACGCGCAGCGCTGGCCGGAGCTGTTCGAAGCGCTCGACGACGACCAGAAGCAGCGTGTCAGCGACGCGCTGTCGAACAACCGGCTCGAGGGCTGGGAGCCGCAGCGCGACGACGTCGCCGATCTGGTCGACCGCGAAGCAGGCCGCATCGACACCGCCGAGTACATCCGCCGGACCATGGCGAAGGTGACCCGCGGCGGCTCGGCGTGACCCAGGAGGTTTCCGCGCAGCTCTCCGAGGAGGAGCAGTGGAGAGCCGCCGAGAAGGAGCGCTGGAACGCCTACCTGTGGGAGCCCGGCAGCTGCCTGCGGAACAAGCTCGACATCAAGAACCCGATCGAGCTGCGCTTCACCGAATACGCGCTGCGGGCCAACCGGCAGGGTGAGATCGACCGCGGTGAGGCCGACATCCCTCGCACCTACGACAAGGCGCACATCCAGGCGATCCACCGGCACCTGCTGCAGGACGTGTACGACTGGGCCGGCCAGTTCCGGAACGTCCAGATCCAGAAGCAGGGCAACGAATTCGTTCCGCCGGGGCGGCTGGACGCGTGGACCGACAAGGTGAGCGCGAAGGTGCAGGACAAGGACTGGTCGACGATGTCGCGCGAGGAGTTCGTGCAGAGCATCTCCGAGGTCTACGCCTACCAGAACCTGACGCACCCGTTCCGCGAGGGCAACGGAGCCGCCGCCAAGGTGTTCGCCCAGCACGTGTCCGAGATGTCGCCGTACCGCCTCGACTTCGACAAGGTCGAGCGCGACGAGTGGAACGCCGCGGCCGACGCGTCGTACCCGAAGGACCTGGAGAAGAGCACGGACCCGGACCCGCGGGCGCTGTACGCCGTCTTCGACAAGATGACCGTCGAACGCGGCGCCGTGGTCCGCGCCGACCCGGAACTGGCGGCGGCGTTGCAGCTGCAGAACTCGACGTACGCCGGCGTGGACGCCCAGCACACGACCGGCAGGGGCGAGCGTCCCGACACCCACGGCGTCGACCGGGTCGCCGCGCAGGAAACCGAACGCGAAGACTGAGCCCGGGCGCCGCCGGTGCAGGATAGGCGGTATGCAGACCGACGAACGGATCCGCCGTGCCCGGCCGGACGACGTACCGGCGATCGTGGAGCTCGTGTACTCCCTCGCGGAGTACGAACGCGCCCGCCACGAGTGCCACCTGACCGCCGACCAGCTGCACACCGCACTCTTCGGCGCCACGCCCGCCGTGTTCTGCCACGTCGCCGAACACGAGGGCGAGGTCGTCGGCTGCGCGATCTGGTTCCTCAGCTTCTCCACCTGGCGCGGCGTCCACGGCATCTACCTCGAAGACCTCTTCGTCCGCCCCGAAACCCGCGGCACCGGCCTCGGCAAGGCCCTCCTCACCGCCCTCGCCCAGGAATGCGTCCGCAACACCTACGAACGCCTGGAATGGTCCGTCCTCAACTGGAACACCCCCGCCATCGACTTCTACAAGTCCCTCGGCGCCACCCCCCAAGACGAATGGACCATCTACCGCCTGACCGACGAGGCCCTCACTAGCCTGGGTTCGTGAGGAACCGCCGCCGCAGTTCGGTGAGCAACTGGTTCTTGTCGGTGAACGGACTCGTTGCCAGCCAAACCGTTTCGACGGCGACCTGCTCGTTGCCGCCGTACCCGGCCTCTTCGCAGGCACGTCGCGCCGCCCAGCGAGCGATCGAAAGCAGCGTCTCCGGCTCGGTCTGCTCGAGCACGTCCACCAAGGCCCGATCCAGCACCGACAGCTCGCGGCAGTAGGGGGCACGCTCCATCCGCTCGGTCGGCAACGCCCCGCCCCAGGCCGCCACCCGTTCGGCCAGCCGTTCCGCCTCGGCCTGGCGGGCCTTCTCGCGCTTACGCTCGGCGAACTCCTCCGGTGTGGGTTGCTGGCGGGCGAACTTGTGGTGGTACGCCGCCTGCCGGCTCGTCTCCTTCACCACCCGATCAGGCGCCGGCCGCGCCGGCCAGAACTGCAGCAGGTACCGATCGACCGACGGCTCGTCGTCCATCGGCGGACCGGCTTGATGGCCGGCATCCATCCCCCAGGCGGAGTACCGAACCCGGTAGTCCACCCCCGGCTGGAGCTCCAGTGGCCACGACCCGCTCCCACCCCACGAGACCAGGGCGGCGTCCCCGATCGGCCGGTACGACGCCTCGACCACGTCCTCCGCGCTGTACTCGACCGACGGCATCCGCTCGTGTACCTCGACCGTGAACCCGACCTTGCCCGTATGCAACCCAGTGATCAGGAACAACTTCCCCGCCACCGCAGCACCACACAGCCCGTTCCGCTGCCCGGCAAAGCACTCCCCGAGATCAGCGAAGTCCTCCCCGCTCTCCACATAAATCTGCGCATAGGCAACCCACGCAGACCCCGTCATCACCGTGCGCATGGCTTAATCCCCCCAGGATCGTTGGTGCCGGGGTCCTTTCAACCACACTCCGGGTGTTCGCGCCAGTCGTGCGGCTAGGTACGGCGGCTCTTGGCGGCGTACATGGCCTGGTCGGCTTCGTGGAGGAGGGTGTCGAGGTCGTTGGTGGCGGGGGTGATGGGGACGGTGCCGACGCTGGTGGTGACCTCGACGGCGATGTTGGGGAGGGGGCGGCTGACGGCGGATTCCAGGCGGGTGAGGAGCGTGGTGAGGTCGTCGCCGGAGATGTCCTCGGCGAGGACGGCGAACTCGTCTCCGCCGAGCCGGGCGACCGTGTCGCCGTGGCGGACGGCGGTGCTGAGGCGGGTGGCGATCTCGCGGAGTGCGCGGTCGCCGGCCTCATGGCCATAACCGTCGTTGACGAGTTTGAAGTGGTTGAGGTCGCAGAACAGCAGCGCGCCCGGGCGGCCGGTGATCCGGGTCTGTTCCAGGACCTTGGCGAACCGGTGCTGCAGGAGCCGGCGGTTCGGCAGGCCGGTCAGGGGGTCGTGCGCCGCGTGGTGCCGGAGCTCGCGCTCGGCGTCCTTGCGGGCCGTCACGTCGTCGATCTGGACGAGCAGGATCCGCGGCAGGCCGGCGCCTTGCTCGACGAGTGACGCCGTACCGCCGAGCCAGATCGCGTTCCCGCTGGGCTGCGTGAACACCCGCTCGAATCGGTAGGTACCGTTGCTGGCGGCAAGTTTCTCCAGCTCGGTCCGGGTCTGCTCCGGCTCCTCGTCCCGCAGGAAGCTGACCAGCCGCGTCCCGATCAGCTGGTCCGGGGTGTAGCCGGTGATCCGGCAGAACGCGGCGTTCACCCGCAGGATCCGGCCCAGCTCGGGTCCGTCGAACGCGACCGTCGCCATCCCGTTCCCGGCGCCTTCGAAGACCAGCCGGAACGTCGCCTCGCTCGCCTCCAGCCGGGTCTTCTCGGCCAGCAGCCGGTCGGTCAACCGGGCTTTGTCGATCGCGAGCCCTGCCTGGGTGGCGAAGATCTCCAGCAGTTCCCGGTGGATCGGCCCCGGCCGCCGCTGGTCCTCGGGCAGGTCGACCGAGAGCATCCCGACCAGCTCGCCGTCGGAGGAGTACAGCGGCGCGAACAGCGCGTCCAGCGGGTGCCAGGCCTCCGGCGCGTCCGAGACCGGTACGTCGGGCACCCAGCCGGTGACCTCGCCCTCCGGCAGCCGCTCGTGCGGCACGAACCGGAGCTTGCCCCACTCGTCGGCGATCGCGAACTCGGCGTCGAACAGGTCCGCCGCGCTCACCTTCCCGAGCAGCGCCGACCGGGCCCCCGGCGACCCGGCCACGGCGATCACCTCGAACTTGCCGTCCGGGTGCCGGAGGTTCAGCACGGCGATGCCGAAACCGAGCCCGTTCACGACCCCGTCAACGACCGCCTGCAGTGTCTCGGCAAGGCTCCGCCCGGCGCCCATCCGCGCGCTCACCTCGTACAAGCGCCGTACGGCGGACAGCCGGACCGTGGGCTCGTTCTGCACTCGTTGAGAATAAGCCGATTTCACCGGGGGTGAGCAGGTGTACGCACAGGTGACCCGGTTAAGCGTTTGCTATGAGATGCGTCAGTACCGCAATTCGGTCAGTCCGCGGTAGCTGCGTTCGGCCGACTGCCAGGCGTCGGCGGGCTTGTCGTGTTCGACCAGATACTGCTCGACACCGCCCGCGTCGGCGTGCGCGAACATCGCGCCGAAGTCGAGCTTCCCGGCCCCGACGTCCTCCCAGGAGCCGTCCGCGGCCATGTCCTTGACGTGCAGCGCGGGGAACCGGCCCGGGTGCTCCTGGAACAGCTTCGCCGGGTCGTGCCCGCCGTCCACCGCCCAGTACAAGTCCAGCTCGAACCCGAGCAGCTCCGGGTCCACGTCCAGCAGGATGTCGTACAGCACCTGCCCGTCGACCTCGTCGAAGTCCCGGCCGTGGTTGTGGAAGAGCAACTTCAGGCCGTTGTCCCGCGCGACCTTGCCGGCCTCGGTGAACGCGGCCGCCGCGGTCCGGAAGCCCTCGACCGAGTGCAGCTCGGACGGAATCGACGGTACGACGGCCCACTGCGCGCCGAGCGTCTTCACATCGGCCAGCGCGCCGGCCCAGTCGTCGCTCAGCCGCGCGTACCCGACGTGCTCGAGCACGATCGCGAGCCCGGCATCGTCCGCGAACCCGCGGATCTCGTCGGCGCTGTGGTCGAACCGCCCGCTCACCCCCACCGTGCGGTACCCGATCCCGGCGAGCCGCTTCAACGTCCCCGGGTAGTCCTCGGCCAGCACGTCCCGCATCGTGTAGAGGTGCATGCCGATTCCGTCGGCAGGAATGGTCCGGTCAGTCATACAGGCTCCTTCGTCAGAGGACGTGTTCCTGATACCTCGCCAGCGCCAGGTCGAAGACTTCCTGCCCCGGCGCGTCCCACAACTGCTGGTTGAAGATCTCGACCTCGATCGGTCCGTCGTACCCGGCCGCGTCGCAGGCCGCGCGCAGCCGGCGCAGCTCGATCGCACCGTCGCCCATCATGCCGCGCCCGAGCAGCGTGTCCGCGGGCAGCGGAACCACCCAGTCGCTGACCTGGTACGACACGATCCGCTCGCCGGCCCGCTCGATCTGCCGGTACACGTCCGCGTCCCACCACAGGTGGTAGGCGTCCACGATCACGCCTACCTGCGACGCCGGGAACTGCTCGGCGAGGTCGAGCGCGCCGCCCAGCGACGACACCACGCAGCGGTCCGAGCAGAACATCGGGTGCAGTGCCTCGACCGCCAGCGTGACGCCGCGCTCCTCGGCGTACGGCGCCAGCTCGGCGAGCCCGTCGCGCACCATCGCGCGCGCACCGTCGAGGTCGCGGGACCCGGCCGGGAGCCCGCCGCTGACGAGCACGAGGACCGGCGTGCCGAGGGTCGCGGCCTCGTCGATCGCGCGCCGGTTGTCCTCGATCTTCGCCTTCCGCTCGGCGGCGTCGGTCGAGGTGAAGAAGCCGCTGCGGCACAGCGACGAGACCTTCAGGCCGGCGTCGGCGACCAGCTTCGCCGCCTGGTCGACGCCGTACTCCTGGATCGGCTCGCGCCACAGCCCGATCCACTCCAGCCCGGCCTTCGCGCTCGCCGCCACGACGTCCTCGAGCGGCCAGTACTTCGTGGTCGCCTGATTGAGGCTGTACCGGTTCATGCGTCGATCCCGCCGACCCGCAACAGCTGCCGGAACCGGTCGACGGCCAGCTCCGGATTCGTCAGTACGCCGGCCTGGTCCGCGAGCCGGAAGGTGTCCGCCAGGTGGGGCAAAGACCGGCCCGTCTGCAGACCGCCGACCATCGTGAACCCAGGCTGGAACCCGTTCAGCCAGGCCAGGAACGCGATCCCGGTCTTGTAGTAGTACGTCGGCGCGGAAAAGATCTGCCGAGCCAGCGGTACGGTCGGCTGGAACACCCGCTCGTAGGTCTCCAGGTCACCGGAATCCAGCGCGTGCAGAGCTGCTGCTGCCGCCGGGGCGATCGCGGCGAAGATCCCGAGCAACGCGTCGCTGTGTCGCTCGCCGTCGCCGCGGATCAGCCCGGGGTAGTTGAAGTCGTCCCCGGTGTAGAGCCGGACGCCCGCGGGCAGGCAGTTGCGCAGGGCAACTTCCTTCGAGGCGTCGAGGAGGCTGACCTTGATCCCGTCGACCTTCTCGACGTTGGCGTTGATCAGTTCCACGACGGTCGCGGCCGCGGAATCGAACGAGTCGCCGCCCCAGTACCCCTCCAGGGCGGGGTCGAACATGGGGCCCAGCCAGTGCAGGATCACCGGCTGGGTGGACTGGGTGAGAAGGCGGTCGTACACCTTGCGGTAGTCGTCCGGCGACTCCGCCACCGCGCACAAGGCCCGGCTGGCCATCAGGATCGGCCGTGCGCCGACATCCTCGGCAGCGGCCAACTGCTCTTCGTACGCGCCGATGACCGCATCCAGGGTGGCCGGACCCGTCAGCTGGTCGGTGCCGACGCCGACGGCGATCCTGCCGTCCGGCGCTTCGGCGGCGGACCGGCGGATCAGCTCCTGCGTTGCCTTCCAGTCGAGGCCCATGCCGCGCTGCGCGGTGTCCATCGCCTCGGCGACCGACAGGCCCAGCGACCACAGGTGCCGCCGGAACTCCAGCGTGTGCTCCCAGTCGATCACCGCGGGCGCCCCGGGCGCGTTGTCCCCGAGCGGATCCGCCACCACGTGCGCCGCGGCGAACGCGAGCCGTGAGCGCGCCGGCGAATAGGTGCCCCGAGCAACCGGTTCGCCGGTCAGCCGGTACTTCTCGAGTCCCCCGTGGACAGGAAGGTTCAGCTCCATCAGTTGGCCCCGAGATCGAGCGTCGGGACCTCGAGCTTGCGGCCCTCGTGCCACGACTTCAGACCCAGCTCGGCGAGCTGGACGCCCTTCGCGGCCTCGACGAAGTCCCAGGTGAACGGCGCGTCGTCGACCACGTGCCGCAGGAACATCTCCCACTGCACCTTGAAGCCGTTGTCCATGGGCTCGTTGTCCGGCACCGTCGCCCACTGGTCGCGGAACTGCTCGGTGACCGGGATGTCCGGGTTCCACACCGGCTTCGGGGTCGCGGACCGGTGCTGGACGCGGCAGTTGCGCAGGCCGGCGACCGCGGAGCCCTCGGTCCCGTCGACGTGGAACTCGACCAGCTCGTCGCGGAACACCCGCGTGGCCCAGGACGAGTTCAGCTGCGCGACGATCCCGCCCTCGAGCTCGAACACGCCGTACGCCGCGTCGTCGGCGGTCGCGGTGTACGGGTCGCCGTTCTCGTCGACCCGGGTCGGGATGTGTGTGGCGCCTTGGCAGTACACCGACTTCACGGAGCCGAACGTCTGGTCGAGCACGTACCGCCAGTGGCAGAACATGTCGAGGATGATGCCGCCGCCCTCTTCGGACTTGTAGTTCCAGGACGGCCGCTGCGCCTCCTGCCAGTCACCCTCGAAGACCCAGTAGCCGAATTCGCCGCGGACCGAGAGGATCCGGCCGAAGAACCCGCCGTCGACCAGCCGCTTCAGCTTCCGCAGGCCGGGCAGCGACAGCTTGTCCATCACCACGCCGTTCTTCAGCCCGGAGTCGACCACGAGCTTGGCCAGGTCGACGGCCGCGTCCAGGCTCTCGGCGATCGGCTTCTCGCAGTAGATCGCCTTGCCGGCCTCGACCGCGGCCCGGACGCCCTTCTCGCGCAGCTGGGTGAGCTGGGAGTCGAAATAGATCTCGACGTCCGGCTGGGCCAGCGCCTCGGCCAGATCGGTGGTCCACCGCTCCAGCCCGTACTGCTCGGCGATCCGGCGCAGCTTGAGTTCGTTGCGGCCGACCAGGATCGGCTCGGGGATGATCATCGTGCCGTCGGCGGCGGGCAGTCCGCCCTGCTCCCGGATCGCCACGATGGAACGCTCGAGGTGCTGGCGCAGGCCCATCCGGCCGGTGACGCCGTTCATCACGATGCCGATGCGTCGCTCGTTCACAGTTCTACCTCTCACGCTCGGGTGGTGTCATAGACGTCGAGGCGGCCGCACATACCGTGCCGGCCGAACTCGGTGGGGGTCGGAAGTCGGTGGAGTTCGGCGGTCTGCAGGTGCGGCGCGGTGCCGGCCTCCAGCGCGTCCAGCGCGGCGCCGGTCTCGTCCGCGAGCCGCCGGGCGCCCTGTTCCCAGCGCTTGCGCCAGTCGGCGAGCTGCGGCCGCACGATCCGGACCGCTGCCGCGAAGAACTCGTCCAGCGCCGCGGGGCCTTCCGCCTCGTACCGCTCCCGCAGGACGGCGTATCCCTGGAGCGCGAGGTCGCGACGGGCCATCGCCGACCGGGTACGGGCCGCGCCCTCGCCGGTCAGGGCGGTCGCCGCCAGGTACGTCTCGCGGTCGGCGAGGTATTCGGGCGGCAGCGTCAGGACGGCGTCGCCGGCCTCGGGAAGTCCGGAGTTGGACATCAGGGTGAGGATCTGCAGCCCGCCGTCGTTGACCAGCCGGTGGATCGTGCCGGGGTCGAACCAGACGACGGTTCCGGCCTGCAGCGGGGTCTCGGTGTAACCCTTCGTGTTCAGGGTCTGTACGGCGCCGGCGCCGGCGATCACGCAGTACCCCTCGGAGCAGGCCAGGTGGACGTGCGGCGTACCGCCGACCAGGCCGTCGGGCGCCTCGACGTCGTACACCGTCAGCTTCGAGATGCCGATGCCGCCGGGCAGGGCCGCAGCCGGACCGGGCTCGAACTCACACATGGACGCCTCCCTCCCGCAGGCTTGGAAAGGGCTTTCCGCAGCCTGTGATCGCAACCATAGGTGGGCGCCCCGGCCGAGTCAACCTGTAACGGAAAGCGATCTCCGACACGCTGCGGAACGGTTGGGCGGTCGAGCACGTCGTAGCCGGTCGACAAGACATTCGCCCTCCGGCCCGCGGGCCGGACTCTTGTGGAGGTGGTTATGGCCGACAGAATCAGCCGGCGGCAGGCGTTGATGCTCGGTGGAGGTGCGCTGGCCGCACTCGGCTCGGCGGCCGGTGCGCCGACGGCTTCGGCGGCACGGCCGGTGGAGCGGGGCGCGGCGGCGCAGGCGGGGACGGGGTGGTTCCGGCTACCCGTCGTGACGGCGAACATCGGGCGCAAGCACCTCGGCGCCCGGGAGGCCGCGATCACGGCCGTACGCGGCGGCGACCCGGGCCATCGGCCGTTCGTCGGCTGGCAGGAGATCAGCGAGGGCGACTCGGGGGAGCCGCCGATGATCACGCGGCACTTCGGCAGCAAGTACCGCAACGCGTTCCTGCACGACCCCAAGTCGTTCCGGGTGCCGATCTCGGTCCCGGAGCCGTGGAAGATCGTGAACTCGAAGCGCACCTTCGTCCACGGCGGCATCGCCCACGTGACGCCGCCCCGGTACATCAACGAGGTGGTCATCGAGCACAGCGCGCACCCGGGGCTGAAGTTCGCCCTGATCAACTCGCACTACATCGCGAACGCGTACAACGGCACCAAGAACCCGAACCTGCTGGACGAGTGGCAGCTGCACAAGAAGCTGCACCGCGAGCGCGTGATGGCCCACCACAACCAGGGCCACCTGGTGATCTGGACCGCGGACACCAACAACCCCGGCTACGTGCGGGCCACCGGCCAGGACAGCGAGCACCGGGCCTTCTTCAAGGGCATCGACCGGATCAACTGGCTGCCCGGCGACGGCAAGGTCCGGCTGGACCTGGTCAACACCAAGGTGATCCCGATGAACGTCGACGGCCACGACGCCCGGCTGGCCGTGTTCCGGATCAAGCTGGCCTGACGCGGACCGTCGCGACCGCCTGAGCCCATTCGTCCCGGCGCCGGCCACGATCGCCGGCGCCGGGACCGGGCTCGAACGTCCGGTACGACCGCTTCCCCGCCCAGCCGGTCGTCGCACCGAGCTCCGTCCAGGCCAGCTCGGCGACACCCAGAGCGGAAATCTCCGGTACGTCGGACGCCTCGACCGGATGACCGAGCAGATCAGCCTGGGTCTGCATGAGCAGGTCCGACACCGTCGCGCCGCCGTCCGCGCGGAGGCTGCTGAGCGGGCCCGGGATCGTGTCCGCGATGTCGCAGATCTGGTGCGCGACCGCGTCGACGGCGGCCCGCGCGATGTGCGCCCGCGTCGTCGAGCTGCTCATGCCGGTCAGGGCCGCCCGCGCTTCACGGTCCCAGTGCGGTGCGCCGAGTCCCGCGAACGCCGGCACCAGGACGACGCCCTCCGCCGCCGGGACCGTCCCCGCGAGAGCCGTCAAGGCGCCGACGTCGGGAAGACCGAGCAGGTCTGCGGTCCAGGCGAGCGCGGCGCCGGACGACACGATGTTGCCTTCCAGCGCGTACAGCGGCCGGTCGGTCAGCCAGGCGAGCGTGCATCCGCCCGGTGCGAACCCGTCCACCGGCGTCATCACCGACGAGCCGGTCCCGTACGTCGCCTTCACCAGACCCGCCTCGGTGCAGCCCTGCCCGTACATCGCCGCATGCGAGTCCGCGAGCACAGCGACGATCGGAATCCCGTCAGGCAGACCTGGCACGCCGGATGTGGTCCCGAACCCCGCGTCCGACGCCCGAACGTCGGGCAACGCATCCCGGGGCACCCCGAACGCGTCCAGTAGTTCTTCCGACCAGTCCAGGGTCATCAGGTCGTACAGCAAGGTCCGCGATGCGTTCCCCGCCTCGGTCAGATGCTCGCGGCAACCAGTCAGGCGGTAAGTCAGCCAGGAGTCGACGGTGCCGACCAGTGCGTCGGATCGGTCGAGCAGCCAGCGCATCTTCGGTGCGGAGAACATCGCGTCGACCCGCAGCCCCGTGCGACGGCGTACGAGATCGTCGACGGACTCAGGTAGTTGGGTACACCAACTAGTGGTGCGAACATCCTGCCAGCCGAGCACCGGACCGACCGACTCGCCCGAGGAATTCCAGCAGACCACGGACTCGCGCTGGGTGGACAACGCGATCCCCACGACCTCCACCTCCGGTGTGAGGCAGGACCGCACAGCCTGGAGAACGCTCTGCCACAGGTTGTCGGCGTCCTGCTCCACCCAGCCCGGGTGCGGGGTCGAGAGCGTGACGGGGGCCGAGCCGGTGCCGAGCACGGTTCCGTCGGCGGCGACCAGGACCGCCTTGGAGTTGGTCGTGCCCTGGTCGATCGCGAGTACCGCCTGGACCATCGGCCCTCCAAGTTTCAACTGAGCTCTTGACGTGACTCTAGCCGCGTGGTGACACTCATGGCGACAGGTTATGCAGTAGTGAATATCTATTCGCACACAAGTCGGAGGAGACCGCGTGAAGCCGAGCAGACGCCGGGTGATCATCAACACCGATGCCAAGAACGAGGCGGACGACCAGTTCGCGATCGTGCACGGGCTGCTGTCGCCGACCTTCGACGTCCGCGGCCTGATCCCCGCGCACTTCGGCACCCGCCGGTCGGATCGCAGCATGGAGGAGTCCCGCGAGGAGATCGACCTGCTGCTGGACCTGATGGACCTGACCGGCCGGGTCACCGTCGCGAACGGCGCCCCGACCGGCATCCCGGACGAGCAGACCCCGCTCGACTCGCCCGGCGCCCGGCTGATCATCGAGGAGTCCAAGCTCGCCTCCGAGGGCGACCCGCTGTTCGTGTCGTTCCTCGGGCCGCTGACCGACATGGCCTCGGCGATCCTGCTCGACCCGGAGCTCGTCGGCCGGAACGTGATCGTGATCTGGATCGGCGGCCGCGGCTACAACGGCTACGCCGCCGACCACCGGATGGAGTTCAACCTGTCGAACGACATCCACGCGGCCAATGTCGTGTTCGGGTCCGGGATCACGGTCTGGCAGGTCCCGAGCGACGTCTACACGAAGGTCTCGGTCAGCTACGCCGAGCTCGAGGAGAAGATCGGCGACGCCGGTCCGCTCGGCAAGTACCTGATCGAGCAGCTGGTGGAGTGGAACGCCACCTGGCACGGCGAGCCGATCGAGTCCCGCTCCCTCGGCGACTCGCCCGCCATCTCCTTGATGCTCTACCCGCACAGCGGCAACTTCCGGACCCGCCCGGCGCCGCGCTTCGGTGTCGACGGCTGGTACCTGCCCGGCACCGACAACCCCATCCAGGTCTGCGAGCAGGTCGACGTCCGGTTCCTGCTCGAGGACATGTTCGCCAAGATCCGCCGTTCTGCCCGCCTAAGGAGCAACTCATGAGCAACCTCTCCCGCCGGGGATTCCTCGGTCTCACGTCCGCCGCCGCGCTCGGCGCCGGTCTGTCCGCCTGCACGGGCGGTGGTACGTCGACCGGCGGGGGAGCCACTCAGGCAGCGTCGAACAACCTGCGGCTGTTCACCTACGAGGGTGACGAGACGATCGGGTTGCTGAAGGCGCAGGTGAAGAAGTTCGACGCGCAGAACGGGACCACGACCACGGTCGACAGCCTGCCCGGCTCGGGGGCGGCGGTGTACCCGGACAAGCTGCGCACGGAACTGCTCGGCGGCAAGGGCCCGGACGTCTGGCGGATCTGGGGCGGCCAGATCGGAGCGCCGTTCGCGAAGGCCAAGCAGGCGCTCGACCTGACGCCGTACTACTCCAAGTACGGCTGGGACTCGAAGATCAACACCCAGGCGATCGGCGGGATGACCTTCGAGGGGATGAAGGCCGGGGTGCCGTTCGTGTCCCTCGGCATCGGTGCCTGGTACAACAAGTCGCTGTTCGCGAAGGCCGGCGTCAGCGCCCCGCCGAAGACCTACGCCGAGCTGGAAGCGATCAACGACAAGCTGGTGGCCGTCGGAGTGACGCCGCTCGGGACCGGCGGCAAGTACGGCTGGCACATCATGCGGCTGTTCGAGTACCTGCTCGAGCACACCGCGGGACCGGAGCTGCACGACAAGCTGCTGACCGGCGCCGAGAGCTGGGACCGGCCCGAGGTGGTCGAGGCGTTCGCGCTGTTCAAGAAGTGGCAGGACAAGAAGTGGCTGCCGCAGGGCGCGCTCGGGCTCGACCCGGCCGACATCGAGCCGGCGTACGTCCAGGGCAAGACGGCGTACACGATCACCGGACCGTGGACCGAGGCCGCGGCGATCCTGTCGGCGAAGAAGAGCTCGTCGGCGTTCGGCAACTTCGAGCTGCCGACCGACAAGAGCCCGGCCCGGCACTCCGGGTTCGTCGAGGGCTACATGATCAACGCGAAGTCCGGTAACGCGGACAAGGCCGCGGCGCTCATCGACTTCATCATCCAGCCGGCCACCCAGAAGGCGCTGCAGGTCACTGCCTCCACGGTCAAGGGCGCCGAGCCCGACCCGAAGACGTTGCCGCTGGCGGCCGAATGGGCGCAGAAGTACGGCAGCAACCCGTTCTACACGATCCAGGACCAGGCGTTCCCGAAGAAGCAGGCCGACCAGTACTTCAGCGTGCAGAGCGACCTGCTGCAGGGCTCGGTCGCGCCGGACGCCGCGGCCAAGAAGATGCAGGAGATCGTCTCCGCCTGGGCGAAGAGCTGAGCGCATGGCCACCTCAGTCGCAGTCGCCAAACCGAAACGCGGGGGCCGCTGGTCGCCGTGGTTGTTCGCCCTGCCCGCCCTGGCGGTCTACGTCGCGTTCCTGGTGTACCCGGCGTTGTCGTCACTGTGGTTCAGCCTGACCAACTGGGACGGCCTGAGCGCGACGTACAAGTTCGTCGGGCTGGACAACTACTTCAAGCTGCCGCAGGACCCGGTGGTCGTCACCGCGGTGAAGAACAACCTGATCTGGACCGTGGTCACGATCGCCGTACCGACCGTGATCGGGCTGCTGCTGGCGATCGCGCTGAACGGCAAGGTGCACGGCAAGCCGATCCTGCGGCTGATCTTCTACACGCCCGCGGTGCTGCCGCTCGTGTCCATCGCGAGCATCTGGGGCTGGCTGTACAACCCGCAGTACGGCGCGATCAACTCGTTCTTGCGGCTGATCGGGTTGGACGGGCTGGCGCAGGCGTGGCTCGGGCAGGACTCGACCGCGCTGTGGGCCGTGATGGTGCCGGCGATCTGGCTGCGCACCGGGTTCCCGATGCTGCTCTATCTGGCCGCGCTGCAGGGCATCCCGAACGAGCTGTACGAGGCCGCGACCGTCGACGGCGCGACGAAGTGGCAGCAGTTCTGGCACGTGACGATGCCGAGCCTGCGGCCGGCGCACTACATCGTGCTGGCGCTGTCGCTGATCGACTCGTTCAAGGTCTTCGACATGATCTACGCGATGACGTACGGCGGTCCCGGGACGTCGACGCAGGTGATGGGGACGTGGATGTACTTCAACGTCTTCCAGTACTACCAAGCCGGCTACGGCACCGCGATCGCCGTCGTGATCACGCTGGTAGCGATCGCGGTAGGCATCCCGTACGTCCGCTCCCAGACGAGGGAGGCCTCATGACCACCATCGCCCCGGCCCAGGTGACCGCGCCGGCTCGGGCCGCCGCCACCGAACCGATCAGTTCCGGTCCCAAGGGGCGTCGCGGCCTGGTGATGACTCTTGTCCTGGCAGTGATAGCGCTCTTCTGGATCTCACCGCTGGCACTGCTGGTGATCACCGCGATACGCCCGCTGTCCGACTTCATCGGCAACGGACCATTGTCCTGGCCCGATCAGCTCACGTGGTCCAACTTCAAGGACGCGTGGGGCATCGGCAATTTCGCCACGACGTACAAGAACAGCGCGATCCTGGCCGCGATCAAGGTGCCGCTCGGCGTGCTGGTGTCGGCGATGCTCGGGTTCGCGCTGGCCAAGCTGCGGATGAAGTTCCGCCGGACGGTGATGTTCTCGGTGTTCCTCGGGCTGACGATCCCGATCTACATCACGATCGTGCCGGTCTTCATCATGATGCGGCAGGCCGGTGCGACCGACAGCATCTTCGGGCTGATCGGGCCGTACCTGGCCTTCGGCATCCCGTTCGAGGTGCTGGTGCTGCAGTCGTTCTTCCGGCAGCTCCCGGACGAGATCATCGAGGCCGCCCGGGTGGACGGCGCCGGTGACTGGCGGGTGTTCTTCACGATCATCCTGCCGCTGTCGGTGCCGGCCCTCGTCACAGTGGCGATCCTGGACGCGGTCGCGACCTGGAACGAGTTCCTGTTCGCGCTGATCCTGCTGAACTCCGACGCGCACAAGACCATCCCGGTCGGGCTGCTGAACTTCCAGGGCCAGTTCGCCAACAACAACACCGGCCTCGCGGCAGGCATCCTGATCGCCGTCGTGCCGATCCTGATCGCTTACACCCTCCTTCAGCGCTGGATCGTCGGCGGCCTCACCGCCGGCTCGCTGAAGGGCTGACACCGCCCCACACCGCCCCATGACAAGGAGAATCGAAACCATGACAGACATGCCGGTCTTCGGCGCGGGTATCTGGCACTTCGCCACCTACAAGGACCGTTACGCCACCGACGGGTACGGCGAGCCCGTCGGGCTGCTGGAGCAGATCGACCGGGCCGGTGCCGTCGGCGACCTGTCCGTCGTCGATCTGAACTGGCCGTTCGCCGGGTACGACGGCACGCTCGACGAGGTCAAGGCCGCGCTGCAGCGGAACAACCTGAAGGCGATCGCGATCACGCCGGAGATCTACACCAAGGACTTCGTCAAGGGGTCGTTCACGAACCCGGACCCGAAGGTCCGTCAGCAGGCGCTGGAGCTGTTGCACCAGGCAACCGAGCTGGCCAAGGACCTGGGCTGCTCGTACGTGAAGCTGTGGCCGGGCCAGGACGGCTGGGACTACCCGTTCCAGGTGAACTACCACGACATCTGGAACCTGGCGCTGGACGGGCTCAAGGAGCTGGTGTCGGCGCATCCCGACATCAACTTCGTGATCGAGTACAAGCCGCGTGAGCCGCGGGTGAAGATCATCTTCCCGAACGTCGCGCGCACGCTGCTCGGCATCGAGAAGATCGGCCTGCCGAACCTCGGCATCCTGCTTGACTTCGGCCACTCGCTGTACGGCCAGGAGACGCCGGCCGACGCGGCGCAGCTGGCGATCGACTACGGCCGGCTGTTCGCGATCGACGTCAACGACAACCTGCGCGGCTGGGACGACGACATGGTGGTCGGCTCGGTGCACCTGGTCGAGACGTTCGAGTTCTTCCACACGCTGCGCCGGAACAACTGGGACGGCGTCTGGCAGCTCGACCAGTTCCCGTTCCGCGAGGACAGCGTGCAGGCCGCGAAGCAGGCGATCACCTTCCTGAAGGCGGTGCACCACGCGCTCGACGTCCTGGACGAGGAGGCGCTGGCGGCGGCGCAGGCGTCCCACGACGCCCTCGCGGCGCAGAAGCTGGTCCAGAAGGTCCTGCTGAGTTCGATGGCGGAGATCGTATGACGCTGACAGTCGAGCACGCGACACTGCCGGTCCTCGGACGGCTGCCGATCCACAGCAGCCGCGCCGAGCAGATCGTGCACATCGCCGAGGCCGCCAAGCAGATCCGGATCCAGGACCTGAAGCTGGTCCACCACGCCGGCGCCGGGCACATCGGCGGTGACTTCTCCGCCATCGACATCCTGGCCACGCTGTACGGCGCCGTGCTCGACATCTCGCCCGACGCGGTCGACGACCCGGAGCGGGACCGCTTCATCCTCAGCAAGGGCCATGTCGCCGGGGCGCTCTACACGACGCTCGCGGCGTTCGGGTTCCTCCCGGTCGCGGAGCTGGCGACCTTCCTCAAGCCGCTGTCCGCGCTGAACGGGCACCCGAACCGGAACAAGGTCGCCGGCGTCGAGGCGAACACCGGCCCGCTCGGGCACGGCCTGCCGGTCGCGGTCGGTCATGCCCTGTCGGCCAAGCTCGACGTCTCGCTGCGGCGGACGTACGTCCTGGTCGGCGACGGCGAGCTGCAGGAGGGGTCGAACTGGGAGGCGATGATGGCGGCCTCGCAGTACCAGCTGGACCGGCTGACCGTGATCGTCGACCGGAACCGGCTGCAGCAGGGCGCGACCACCAAGGAGACCAACGACCTCGACCCGCTGCCGGAGAAGGCGGCCGCGTTCGGGTTCGCGGTGGTCGAGGTGAACGGCCACGACCACGGCGAGCTGCTCGACGTGCTGTCCGCCGTACCGTTCCGCCCGGGCAAGCCGACCTTCGTGATCGCCCACACGCACAAGGGCCACCCGATCTCGTTCATGAGCAACAACGTCGCCTGGCACCACCGGGTGCCGGACGCGGCGGAGTTCCAGCAGGCGCTGACCGAGCTGGAGGCTGTTGTTCCCGGATTTGCCAAGGAGCCGGCATGACCGCCGTACAGACCCCTTCGATCGCCGACCAGCCCCGCTACGACTGCCGGGACGCGTACGTCGAGACGCTCGCGGAGCTCGCCGAGGCCGATCACCGGATCGTGGGTGTGGTCAACGACTCCGTCGGGTCGAGCAAGCTGAACAGCTTCCGCAAGGCGTTCCCGGACCGGCTGATCAACGTCGGCATCGCCGAGCAGGACATGGTCGGGGTCGCGTCCGGGCTGGCCAACGGCGGCCGGATCCCGTTCGTGTCGGCGGCGTCCTGCTTTCTCACCGGGCGTGCGCTCGAGCAGATCAAGGCCGACGTCGCGTATTCGAACACCAACGTGAAGCTGTGCGGGATGAGCCCGGGCGTCGCGTACGGCGAGCTCGGCCCGACACACCACTCGATCGAGGACATCGCCTGGCTGCGCGCGATCGACGGCCTGCGGATCATCGTGCCGGCGGATCCGGTCGAGACCGCGGCCGCGCTGCGCTGGGCGGCTGCCGCGCCCGGGCCGGTGTTCATCCGGGTCAGCCGGATGAGCGTGCCGAAGGTGTACGCCGACGACTACGAGTTCCGGCTCGGCAAGGCGATCACGGTCCGCGAAGGCAACGACGTCACCGTGATCAGCAACGGGACCGTGCTGTGGCGGGCGCTGGCCGCCGCGGAACGGCTCGCCGCCGAAGGGATCTCGGCCCGGGTGCTGTCGATGCCGACGGTGAAACCGCTGGACGTCGACGCCGTGGTCGCGGCCGCGCGGGAGACGGCCGGCATCGTGACCGCCGAGGAAGCAGTGCCGGGCGGCGGGCTCGGCGGTGCGGTCGCGGAGACCGTCGTCCAGCACCACCCGGCCCGGGTGTCGATCCTGGGCATCGGCGAGTTCGCGCCGACGGGGTCGGCCGGCTACCTGCTCGACCGGTACGGCCTGTCCGCGGACGGCATCGCCGACGCCGCCCGCCAACTGCTCCGATGACTCCCGCTTGCGTCCGAAGAACCGGCGACACCTCTCCCCACTTCTTCGGACGTAAGGGGTTTCAGCCGAGGTGGGTGATGAGGGCGGCGATCGAGATCATCGCGAAGCCATGAGCGTCGGCGAAACCGCGCAGGTCGGCGCCGGTCATCAGGGTGCCGTCGTCGTTCATCAGCTCGCCGATCACGCCGACCGGCGGCAGTCCGGCCAGCCGGACGAGTTCGACGGTGGCCTCGGTGTGACCGGGCCGCTGCCGGACTCCGCCGTCGACGGCACGCAACGGCAGGATGTGGCCGGGCCGGATCAGGTCCGGGCGCTGCGCCGAGGGATCGGCCAGCACGCGGACGGTCCGCGCCCGGTCCGCGGCGGAGATGCCGGTGCCGACGCCGGTCGCCGCGTCGACGGACACGGTGTACGCCGTCCGCAGGCTGTCCTGGTTGTCCGGCACCATCAGCGGCAACTCGAGCCGGTCCAGGATCTCCGGCGCGGCGGGCGCGCAGACGTAGCCGCTGCTGTGGCGGACGAGCAGGGCCATCAACTCGGGGGTCGCGAGGCTCGCGGCGAAGGTCAGGTCGCCCTCGTTCTCGCGGTCCTCGTCGTCGACGACCACCACGGGTCGCCCGACGGCGATCTCGGCGACGGCGCGCTCGATGGTGTCCAGGCTGGTGACGGTGTTCACGGTCGTTGTCCTCTCGGCAGTGCACGCAGAGCACTCCGGGGGCAACGACAAGCCCACGCCCCCGTTTCCGAGGACGTGCGACTGCCACGTGCGTCTTCCCATCCGGACTTTCACCGTCGGTCCTGGAGTTCCACCAGGTCAACCGCTCCTCCTCGCGGAGTCACGGGTCGCGGACTGTCACCGCCGGCTCGGAATTTCACCGACCCCAGAGCACGTGTGTTCTCTCGACCATCAGCTTAACGGCAACCAGCACCCCAGGAGTGTCATGTCCATCTCATCCGTCTGGCGAGAGATCGAACTGCCGGCTACCGGTGACTGGGTCGATTTCGAGCACGAGTCCGGGTTGCGCCTCCGGCGCCCGACCTTCCGGGACGGCACCGACCAGGTCCGCTCCGCGGACGCCGGTGGGGGAGGCCATGGGGCGAATGCGGACGCCCGGGAGGTCGGCGGTGAGGCCGGCGGTGAGGCCGGCGGTGAGGCTGGCGGCGGGCAGGCCGATGGCCGGGAAGCCAGCGGTGGGGAGGCCGGCGGTGGGGAGGCGGGCGGCCGGGAGGCGCGCTCCGCGCGTGGTGGTCGGGGCCGGAAGGTTCGGTTTGCGGCGCCGCTGCCCGGCCGCTGGCGGTGGGCGGTCGGCGGCGGGTCCGCGGTTCCGCCCGAGGGCGGGGAGTTCGATGTGGAGCCCGAGGGCGGGGAGTTTGACGTGGCTACCGCACCTGCCGGCGAGAGCAATCCGTTCTATCGCCATGGGTTCTGGCGGATGTCGCCTGGCGGGCGCAGTCTCGTGCATGCGGACGGGACGCCGGCGCTGCTGGTGGCCGACACCGCCTGGGCGCTGCCCTGGCGCGCCACCCCGGAGCAAGTACGTGAGTACGCCGCGGACCGGCAGTCCAAGGGTTTCAACGCGGTCCTGCTGATGACTGTGCAGCCGGACATGCGTGCGATCGGCCCTCGCGACCGCACCCAGGACGAAGGCTTCGACGTCGGCTTCGAGGACCTGCCCGACGGTCACCTACGGCAGCTGAACGCCGAGTACTTCCAGTACCTCGACAACCTCCTTGACATCCTCGTCGAGCACGGCATCGTCCCGGTCCTGCAGCCCGTCTTCCAGGGGTTCGGCTGGAAAGGCCTCGACGTGGCCGGCACCGTGGTGCCAGAGCAGGAGTACGCCGCCTACTGCCGCTACCTCGTCGCGCGGTACGGCGCCCGGCCGGCGATCTACCTGGTCGGCGGCGACGGCTCCGGAGCCGAGCCGCAGACCGCGGCGGGCGGCGCCGAGGTACACGCGGTCGACTGCTACGAGCAGCCCACCGGCATCCACTACCGCCCGCACATCCGCGCCGACGCCCACCAGGACGCCGAGTGGCTCGACTTCCAGTGGTGCCAGACCGGCCACACCGGCGAGCACGTCCCGGAGCGGGTCGCCGACATGTGGCGGAACCGCCCGATCAAGGCGGTCGCGAACGGCGAACCGACGTACGAGCACACCGGCCGGACCGGTGTGGCCGAGGGCTGGTGGCAGGGCCACGAGGCGTGGAGCAACCTGTGCGCGGGCGGGACGATGGGCGTCGTCTACGGCGCGGGCAGTCTGTGGCAGTGGCGGCTGCACGGCGAGGAGCCGGGGCACTCCGAGTTCTTCCTCGCCCCTGGTGCCGGCTGGCGGGACGCGATCGGCTTCGAGGGGTCGACGTACGTCGGGATGCTCGGCAAGATCCTCGACGGGCTGCCGACGACCGACATGGCGCCGGACTGGACCCGGGTGATCTCGGGCCGCGCCCTGAGCACCGCCGACGGCGGCCTGATCGTGTACCGCGAGAACGGCGGCCCGGTGATGGTGTTCGACGACACGGTCCCGCTGAACTACACGATCGTCGACCCGCGCGACGGCTCGGTCGTCGCGACCGGCCGGCGGGACACGCCGGGAAGTCCACTGCCTGACGCCGGTGGCGCACCGCGGGTCTACATCTGCCTATAGTCCAGGTTGATCGTCTCGAAGGGAGCGCCGTGAACAGCAACCGTGGTGTCCGCCGGCCCGGGCTGGACGAGCTGCGGCTGCTCGCGAAGGTGGCCCGGATGTACCACGAGAAGGGCATCCGGCAGCCGCAGATCGCCGCCGAGCTGAACCTGTCCCAGGCGCGCGTCTCCCGGATGCTGAAACAGGCCGTCGAGGTCGGCATCGTGCACACCGTGGTGACCATGCCGAGCGGCGTGCACAGCGACCTCGAGGACGAGCTGCAGGGCCGGTACGGGCTGCGGGACGCCGTGGTCGTCGACACCCTCGGCGTGGGCGACGACGTGCTGCCGGCGCTCGGTTCGGGCGCGGCGGCGTACCTGGACATGACGCTGACCGGCGGGCACGTGGTCGGTATCTCGTCGTGGAGCGAGACGCTGATCAGCGCCGTCGACCGGATGCCGCGCAAGAGCGTTCCGGTGGTGGACAAGGTGGTCCAGATCGTCGGCGGGCTGGGCGACGCCGCGGTGCAGATGCAGGCCACCCGGCTGACCGCGCGGTTCGCCGAGCTGACCGGTGGGATGCCGGTCTACCTGCCTGCTCCCGGGCTGGTCGGGACGCCCGCCGTCCGCCGGGCGATGATGAACGATGTGTCGGTTCGGGACGTTCTGGGCACGTGGGGACAGCTCACCGACGCCCTGGTCGGGATCGGCAGCCTCGAGCCTTCGCCGCTGCTGCAGCGCAGCGGCAACGCGGTCGCGGAGGCCGACCAGGACGAGCTGCGCCGGCTCGGTGCCGTCGGGGACGTGTGTTTCCGGTTCTTCGACGAAGAGGGAAAGCTCGTGCGTTCGACGTTCGACCAACGCGTCATCGGGGTGACCGCGAAGGAGCTGCTGGCGGTGCCGCGCCGGATCGGCGTGGCCGGCGGCGACCGCAAGTACTCCGCGATCCGCGCCGCCCTGCTCGGCGGCTGGGTCAATATCCTGATCACCGACCTCTCGATGGCGCACCGTCTTCTCGATGGAGCCTGACGAGCAGCGGGAGGTCTACGCGACCATCGACCTGGCGTTGCGGGTCGGTGAGGTGTTGCTGTCCAGCGGCGCCGGTACGGCGGACGCGACCGCGACGATCCTCGGCGTCACCGCGGCCGGCGGGCTGCGCGGGTGCGAGGTCGACATCACGTTCACGTCGATGGCCGTCTCGTACCAGGCCGCGCCCGACGTCGCGCCGGAGACGCACATCCGGCTGGTCCGGTACCGGTCGCAGGACTTCTCCCGGCTGACCGAGGTCGACCAGCTGGTACGGCGGTTCGCCCGCGGCGACCTGACCCGCGAGGAGGCGTCGCGGGAGCTCGCCCGGATCACGTCCGCCGGTCCGCCGTACCCGCGCTGGAGTGCGGTGCTCGCCTGGGGTGTGATGGCCGGCGGCGCAACGCTACTGCTCGGCGGCGGCTGGCTGATCACGCTGGTCGCGGTGCTGACCGCGATCGTGATCGACCTGAACAACCGGTGGTTCTCCCGGCAGCGGCTGCCCGCGTTCTACCAGCAGGTCGCCGGCGCGTTCGTGGCGACCGCCGTCGCGCTGATCCTGTACGCCGTGCACGCACCGGTGAAACCGTCCCTGGTCGTTGCTGCGGGCATCATCATGCTGCTGGCCGGGATCGCGCTCACCGGTGCCGTCCAGGACGCCATCACCGGGTACTACGTGACCGCCGCGGCCCGCAGCCTCGAGGCGATGCTGCTCACCGGCGGGATCATCGCCGGTGTCTCGCTCGGCCTCGCGCTCGGGCTGAGGTTCGGTCTGCACGTCGGCATCGAACCGCAGACGATCCAGCTGGCGAACCTTCCGATCATGGTGATCTCGGGCGCGGTGATGGCGGTCGCCTTCGCCTACGCGACGTACGCGCCGCTGCGGGCGTTGCTGCCCGTCGCCCTGATGGGCGCCCTCGCCTCGCTGGTGTTCACGCTGATGACGCGCGCGTCCTTCGGCCCGGCGTGGTCCACGGCCGCGGCCGCGTTCGTCGTCGGTCTGGGCGGGTACTCGAGCGGCCGGCGCACCGGCGTACCGCCGCTGGTCGTGGTCGTCGCCGGATCGATCCCGTTGCTGCCCGGGCTGACGATCTACAAGGGCCTGTACGAGCTGATGGGTGTCGGCCAACTGATCGGCATCGTCAGCCTCACCACCGCGGTCGCGATCGGCGTCGCGCTCGCCTCGGGCCTGATCCTCGGCGAGTACGTCGCCCAGCCGATCCGCCGCGAGGCCCGCCGCCTCGAGGACCGCCTGGCCGGGCCCCGCCTCGTCGGCCCGCGCCGCCCGATCCGCCGCCAGACCGGCCGCACAACCCGCCGCCGACGCCGCGCCGCCTAGTGGACTTCCGCCGCCAAAGGTCCACTTTGTGTCCCCACCGCACATTTCAGCCGACGCGAAACGGTCGGTGGGCGCACAAGGTGGTCGACGACACCCGGCGGGCGGCGCCGCCCGCCGGTTCTCGGCGCGTTTCGCGCCGCAGGGTGACCATCGTGTCGACGGCACGTTAGAGTTACCGACGGGAAACATCGGCGAGGAGGATCGACGTGGCACTGGGTAGGACGTCCCCACGGGACCTGCCGCTGTTCGCGGATCTGTCCGGGCGTGACATCCGGGACATCTTCCGCGCCGGCGAAGAGGTCTCGGTACCGGCCGGCTGGTCGCTGATCCTGGAGCAGACACCGCCGGACGCGGCGTACCTGATCCTCAGCGGGACGGCGGCGGTCCGCGAGAAGGGCGAGGAGATCGCCGAGCTCGGCCCGGGCGACATCGCCGGCGAGGTCGCGGTCCGGAAGAACACGTTGCGAACGGCAACCGTCACGGCGAAGTCGCGGCTGCAGCTGCTGCACTTCACCCGGGAGAAGTTCGACGACCTCACCCGCCGGCTGCCCGCGTTCCGGGACGCCATCGACGCCACCATCGCCGAGCGCCGCGGTGGCCGCTGACCCTGGAACACCGGATCTGGCCGGACTGACCCGGGAGTTCGAGCGGACGCTGCTCGGTGGCGAGCGGAAGTTCACCCGGATCGAGGTGTCCGAGCGGGCCGGGATCTCGACCCAGCGCGCCGAGCGGATGTGGCACGCGCTCGGGTTCGCGACCGTGCCGGACGACGAGGTCGCCTTCACCGACGACGACGTCGAGGCGTTACGGCTGGTCGCGGCGCTGGAGGACGACGGGTTCATCGAGCCCGAGATGGAGTCCTCGCTGGCCCGCAAACTCGGGCAGACGCAGTCCCGGCTGGCGTCGTGGCAGTCGGCGATGTTCCTGGAGTTCCTCGGCGGGTCCAAACTGTCCGCGGACGAGGCGATCGAGGTCGCGGGCCTGTTGCTGCCGGCCATGGAACGCCTGCAGACGTACGTCTGGCGCCGGCACCTCGCCGCGGCCGCCGGGCGCGCGGTGGCCGGCTCGGACGAGCTGGCCCGCGGCGTCCGGGCGGTCGGCTTCGCGGACATCGTCAGCTACACCCGCCTGGCCCGGCGGTTGGACGAGGCGGAGCTGGGCGAGCTGATCGAGCGGTTCGAGGGGACGGCGGCGGACGTGGTCGCGCTGAACGGCGGCCGGGTGATCAAGTCGATCGGCGACGAGGTGCTGTTCGTGACCGACACCGCCGCGCAGGGAGCCGCGGTCGCGCTGGCGCTGCAGGACGCGGTGACGGCGTACGCGGATCTTCCCGAGCTGCGGATCGGGCTCGCGTACGGCACGATCCTGATCCGGCTCGGCGACGTGTACGGCGAGGTGGTCAACCTGGCCGCCCGGCTCACCACCGAATGCAAACCCGGCCGGGTCCTCGCCGACCGTGAACTCGCCGCGGCCCTCGACGGCCACCCGTCGTACGCCATCCACCGCCTGCGTCGCGTCGCCGTGCGCGGCTACCGCCATCTGGTCCCGTACGCCATCCAGCGCGCCGGTTGAGCGGCAGCTCGACAGTACGTATACGCCCACTGCGGCCGATCGGCGCGCCGCGCACGCCTGCTGGACGCGCCTGTCGCCGGACACCTCCTGTCGAGCTGCCGTCCGTGACATACGGTTCGGGGTGTGCGGGAGATCAGGACGCCGGCTGAGCTGCAGCTGGTTGGCGGGGGCGACCCGATTGTTGGGTGGGCGGCTCAAGGGTTGGCCGCCGGGGTGCGTGCTTGGCGTGCGGGGGCAGCGGTAGCGGTCGCGTCACCGGATGTGTCGAAGCACGACCGGCTGGCGGTGGTCGGGCCGGTCAAGGACGCGGTGCGGCTGACGACCGGCGTGCTGGCCGAGGCCGGTCCGTCATACCGGCCGTTCGGGGACGAGGAGCTGATCCGCGAACTTGCGGCGCGGGTGCCGGGGCTGACGTTCTCGGCAGCCTTCGGGTGGATGGACGCCGAGGTGATCCCGGACGTCACCACGACGGCTGCCTGGATCGACGGGGATACCGGCGTCGAAGAGCTGCTGACACTCGCCTCGCCCACGTCGTACGCGTGGCCGGGGCATCCCGGCGTACGGCGTTGGGCGGCACTGACTGGTGAGCGTGGCGAGCTGCTGAGTATCGCCGCGGACGCGTGGAGCGCACCCGAGGTCGGCTTCCTCGCCGGCGTCGCGACGCATCCTATTGCCCGCGGCAAGGGACTGTCGCGCCAGGTCTGCGGATTCACGACCGCCGAACTGGTGAAACGCCACGGCCGAGCGGCGCTGATGGTGGACGCGAGCAACGCCGCCGCGATCGCCGTCTACCACCGCCTCGGCTACAGCTACCGCCGCGTCGCGGCAGCGTCGGTCACCTCGTCGGTTTGACGGTGAGGGTGACGCCGGGGGTCGGTGTGCCGGAGGGCTTGGCAGTGGTGGGCGTCGCCGGGGCCGGGGGTGGGGCGAAGGGGGCCTTCGTCGAGTCCTTGCAGTTGTCGGACGTGACGTTGCCGTTCTCGTCGGCGACGACGACGGCCTGCGGGAACAGGTTGCTGGTGGAGTCGCGGGACACCTGGCCGTAGCTGGCCGCGCAGTCCTGCAGCTCCAGAGTGATCGGGCTGCCGTTCTGGTCGTACAGCCGCACCGACACCTGCTTGCCCTGGGCATCGAACGGGTAGATGTTCGAGACCGGGGTGCCGTTCACCGTGATGCCGTTCTCCGGCGGGTAGCGCGTGCTGGTGCCGCGGTAGTCGTTGTAGTTGTTGAGGAACCCGAACGACGCACCGGCATACGCCGCGGCCAGGAAGGCCGGGACCGCGACCGCCGCGACGACGTTGAGCGGTACGACGTACCACAGCCAGCGCCGGTCCTGCTGGGTCCGGCGACCGATCCACACCGACACCGCGGCGCCGGCGAAGGCGCCGACCACGGTCACCGACAGGGCGCCGAACAACGCGAAGAATCCGCCCGCGCCGATCATGCCCCGCACGACCCACCAGACCGGCTGGCCGATCGTCACCAGCTCGTGCCGGACGTTCGGCGGGATCTGGTCGATCCAGCCGCGGATCGCCGCCTCGCCGCGGGTGCCGCGCGGGGTGTCCAGGACGATCCGCGGGTCGTTGCCGTGCAGCGCCCGCAGACCGAGCGTCGCCGCCACGAACAGGACACCGAGCCCGAGCAGCCCGAAGAACGTCGTCTCGTCGCGCGACCACGCGAAGATGCTGACCGCAACGAAGAACGGGCCGACCGTGCAGGCGATCAGGCCCCAGTGCAGCGCCCGCCGGCCGGCGGCGAGCTCGTCCTGGTTCACCGGCTCGGTGCGGGCTGGATAGCCGGCCGCGGTTCGCAGCTCGTCGGCGTACTGCCGGGGCGTCCCCAGGCGGGCCTGCAGGTCGGCGAAGGACGGCTGGTCACCGAGCTCGGCCGCCACCTCGGTGAGGTGATCGGTGACGTCGTGGAGCACGTCCTCGAGCTCACCCGGCGGCAGGTCGTCGAGTTCGGCCCGCACCTGCGTCAGGTAGCTCGCGACCGCTCCGGTCAGGGTGCTGTTCACGCGGCCTCCTTCTCCAGCAGCAGCACCGACATCGTGTCGGCGAAGTGGTTCCAGGTCTTCGTGGACTGTTCGAGCAGCTCGCGCCCGGTCTTGTTCAGCCCGTAGTACTTGCGGTGCGGGCCTTCCTCGCTCGGCTGCACGTACGACGTCAGCGCGCCGGCCTGGAACAGCCGGCGGAGCGTCCCGTACACGGAGGCGTCCGCGACGTCCTCGAGTCCCGCCGCGCGCAGGCGGCGCAGTACGTCGTACCCATAGCCGTCGGCGTCTCGCAGCACGGCGAGCACGGCGAGATCCAGTACGCCTTTGAGCAGTTGGCTCGTGTCCATGGCGGCCTCCTCCGGTGTTCCGCGGAGAAGACTACTACACATTGCGGAGTACTCCGGTTGGGAGACTGGGCGACTCCGCAATTTCGATCAAGTCGGCGCCGGGCGGCTGGGGCACAGTGGTGGACATGGCGGACGTGTTCGAGAAGTTCGTGGCGGTGGTCGCGGCCGGTCTTCGGGAAGCCGACGACCCGCTCGACGGCGCCGGCCTGGCGGGCCGCGTGCATCTGTCGCGGTTCCACTTCGACCGGGTGATCGGTGCGGTGGCGGGCGAGTCGCCGTTCGCGTTCCGGCGGCGGGTGCTGCTCGAACGCGCGGCGTACCGGCTGCTGACCGAGCCGGTCGCCGTACTCGATGTCGCGGTCGAGGCCGGGTACGGGTCGCACGAGGCGTTCACGCGTGCGTTCGCCAGGGCGTACGGAATGTCGCCACGGGAGTGGCGGCGGGAAGCGTCGCGGGTCTTCTTCCTCGCGGCGCCGAGTGGAGTGCATTTCCAGCCGCCGGCCGGTCTTCGGCTGCCGGCCCGTAGAAAGGTGAGAGGCATGGACGTACTTGTCAGGATGGTAGAGCACCACGTGTGGCTGACCGGAGAGCTGATCGAACGCGGCGCCCGGCTGGACGCCGCGACCCTGGACCGCCCCATCGAGTTGTCCGTCGAAGGGATCGACGACGACATCTCGATCCGCTACCTCCTGGACCGCCTGGTCTGGCAGGAGGAGATGTGGCTGGCGTCCGTCGAGGACCGCCCGTTCCAGGTCCCGGAGTGCGGCCGCGAGGTCGTCACCCCGATCCCCGAACTCCGCACCCGGCACGCCGACGCCGGCGCCCGCTTCGTGGCCCTCGTCAACCAACTCAACGAAGAAGGCCGCTTCGACGAGTCCTTCGTCGACACCACCTGCGAACCACCCCGGGTCTTCACCTACGGCGGAATGGTCGCCCACGTCCTGACCTTCGCCGCCCACCGCCGATCCCTCCTGGTAGGCGCCTTCTACACCGCCGGCATCACCGACCTCAACGCCGGCGACCCGATGCACTTCGTAGCTGAAGGCAACTAATCCGTCGAGTCGTGAGAATTGGCTGACGCGCGCAGCCGATATTCACGACTCGGCGTCGGAGGTGGGGACCAATCGCCACGACTCGGCGGTCTGGGGCAGTGGGAGCGGGTTAGGCGGCGAGGAGGGGGTGGCGTCGGGCGCGGAGGTCCTCGGAGACCCGGGCCACGACGGTGTGCGGAATCTGCAGGATGTCGTAGGCGGTGACGACCCGGATCCGCCAGCCTTCGCGTTCGAGGTTCTCGCGGCGGCGGATGTCCAGCCGCCACTGACGCGCATCCACCAGGTGGTGCTTCCCGTCGTACTCGATCCCCAGTTTCGAGTGGGGGTAGGTAAGGTCCGGTTCGGCCAGCCAGCCGCCGGCGGAGTCGGTGACCACGTAGCCGGTCTCCGGCTCGGGCAGGCCACCGAAGACGAGCAGCAGCCGGAGCCGCGATTCCATCGGAGAATCGACGCCTGAGCGGACCAGGGCCGCTGCTTCCCGAGCACGTCGGGCGCCCCGGACTCCGATCGCCGCGAGGGCTGTCTCGACCAGGTCGTTCGGCTCCGCGTCGGAGTGCCGGACGAGGGAATCTCCTGCGCAGACCAGTCCGGTCAGATCGCAGTACGGTGAAAGGTCGACGAACGTCCGCTCGGGCGAGGTCAGCGGCAGTCCGGCACGCAGCGCGCGGTCGAGTCGCTGTACTTCGTGAACGCGCAGCCCGCGCACCCGTGGAAGGGTTCGCCGCGGATCGCGTCGGACGGTCACGTGGACGATCTCGGCGGCGCGATCGTCGGCGCTCCACAGGCTCAGCGCGGTGTCGTGACTCACGACTGCACCGGGCGTCAGCATCAACGCTGCCTCGGCCTGCAACCGGGACGTGAGAGCGACCGTTGCGTCGACGTACACAGGACCCAGCACCTGTCGGTACCGCGGGCCGCGGAGCACGCCGCGCGAGATACCCGCCGCCCGCGCATCCGCCACCGTGAACAACACACCACCATCATCGCGGGATCCCCTGTCCCACGCTTTCACTTGTCCACAGCACCGCCGAGTCGTGGCGATTGGCTTCGATCACCTTCGTCGAGTCGTGGATTCTGGCTGATCTGCACAGCCGATCTCCACGACTCGGCGGGAGACGAGGGTCAGTTCTTGGGGTCGTGGAGGTTGGGGCGTTGGGTGGGGGTGGTGATTTCGACCTGGATCGACTGGGGTTTGGTGGGGGCCGTCAGGTGGCCTGAGGAGACCGGGATGTTGAGTTTGCTGGCTGCTACGTCGATGTCAATGGTGGCGCCGGTGTCGTTGGGGCTGGTCCACTCGGTGTCGGACAGGGTGATGGCCAGTCCGAGGATGCGGCCCTTGGGGATGATCTGGTCCTGGGCGCGGAGGGGGACCGTGACAGTGGTCCACTGGCCGGGCTTCAGGGGGGTCGGCTTCGTGAGGGACTTGCTGTGCGCGGCGTCGATCCAGCCGCGGCTGACGATGCCGTGGTCGCTCTGTGCGGTGAGCTTCTCGACGGTGTAGTAGCAGCTGTCGTCGTAGTCGGTGCTCGATCCCTCACAGGTGCTGTCGTCGGTACGGCGGATGCCGGTGTACCGCTGGGCCTCGCCGTACTCGATGAGGCGCGCGGTCACCGGCGTCGTTGACGAGTCGGACTTCAGCCGGAGCGTGACCGACGGCGTCCCGCTGACCCGCAGCGGTGCCGCGAGCGGCGCGGACAGGAACATCTGACGGCCCGCGATCACCTGCGTCGGGTCCGCGACGATGTCGTCCTCGGTGAGCTCGGGGTCGTCGGTGATCGTCACCGAACCCTTGCCCGCGGCGCCTAGTTTGCCGGGCGCCAGCGGCACCGGCGTCGGCCGGTTCACGGCCGGCCACGTCCGGTAGTCGCGCCACACGTCCGGCGTCGTCTCGACCGAGACCATCGGCTCCTTCATCACGCCGTTCTGCAGGCCCTGCAGCCAGTAGTCGAACCACTTGTGCAGCTCGTCGACCCACTCGTCGCGGCGGAACTCGAACGGGTCCACATGGTCCTCGAGCCCGAGCCACAGCTTGCGCGGCACGTTGTTGCGCGACAGCGCCGACCACCACTGCGAGAAGTGGTTCGTCTGCACGTTGTAGTCGCTGAGTCCGTGGGTGATGAAGACCGACGCCTTCACCTTCGAGGCGTTCTCGGTGTAGTCGCGCTCGGCCCAGAACGACGTGTAGTCGCCGGTCTCGTCGTCGTCGTTGTCACCGAGCTCGCCGCGGACCTCGTCACACGCGGCGCTGTCGTGCCCGACGTATCCAGCCAGCCAGGGCATGTAGTCGTCCGAGTACGGTACGCCGCCGGAGCGGGTGTAGTCGTACCAGGACGAGATCGCCGAGATCGGCACGATCGTCTTCAGGCCCGGTACGCCTGTGGCCGCGACGCCGTTCGCGAGCGTCCCGTCGTACGACTTGCCGATCATCCCGACCGCGCCGGTGGTCCAGGACGCCAACACCTTTTGCCCGTTCGCGGTGTGCGCGGTGTTGCGGCCGTTCAGCCAGTCGATCACGTCGACGACCGACTGGATCTCGTCGCGGCCGCCGACGTCACCGCAGCCGGTGGAGCGGCCGGTGCCGACGATGTCCACGCCGACCATCGCGTAGCCGCGCGGGACGAAGTAGTTGTCGTAGAACAACGGCATCTTCCGGATCACGCCGTCGCCGTCGTAAGTCTTCTTCTCGCTCTCGTTGCCGCGTCCGCAGCAGGAGTAGTACGGCGAGGCGTCCATGATGACCGGGATCTTCACGCCGGTGAGCGCGGTCTCGCTCGGCCGGACGATGTCCACCGCGATCTCGTCGTTCTCGCCGTCGGAGTCGGTGTCCGTCGTGGTGTCGACGTACACCGACTCGCGGATCGCGTTCGCGTAGTCGTAGACCGGCTCGGTGCTCTTGGTGCGCGTGTCGATGTGCTGCGGCACACTGGGAGCAGCAGCCGGGGCCGGCGTACCGGGCCCGTCCGGGAGCGGCGCAGCGACGGCCGGACCGACGACGGCCGACAGGCTGAGCACGGCGGACGAGACCAGGATCGTCACCCGGGCGCGGACGGTCCTCATGGCTGGGAAGGCTAGTCACTCGCGGGCCGCAACGCCAGGTTCTGCCGAGATTGGCAGCGACCTGCCCGATACGCAGCGTGAGAACTGCGTGGTTCGATAGGGTGACCGCCACCGCCCACCGGGGGGACGCACGAAAGGGTAGGCCATGAATCTGCGAGCACCGGTCACGTTGCTGGACGTGGCACAGCGTGCGGGCGTGTCGGTCGCGACCGCGTCCCGCGTGCTGAACGGCGGGGACCGCGTGCCCCGTCCGGAGTTGCAGGAACGGGTGAAGGCCGCGGCCGACGAGCTCGGCTACACGCCGAACGCACAGGCGCAGGCGCTGGCCAAGTCGTCGACGAACGTGGTCGGCATCCTGGTGCACGACATCGAGGACCCGTACTTCGCCGCGATCGCGAACGGCGTGATGCGCGCCGCCGACGAGCGCAACCTGCTGGTGATGATGGCCAGCACCTTCCGGGACGCCGACCGCGAGATCGCCTACCTGTCGTCGTTGCGGGCGCAGCGGGCGCGGGCCGCGGTGATGATCGGCAGCCGGCGGACCGACAGCGACAGCCTGGCCCGGACGGCGGCCGAGGTGGAGAGCTTCCTCAACTCCGGCGCGGGTCTCGCCCTGGTCAGCCAGTCCGGGATGCCCGCGCACACGGTCGAGCCGGACAACCGTTCGGGGTCGGCGGACCTGGCCCGCGAGCTCGTCGGGCTCGGCTGGCGCAAGTTCGCCGTGCTGGGTGGGCCGGAGACGCTCGCGACGGCACGCGATCGGCGCGATGGGTTCGTCGCCGGGCTGGCCGAGGCCGGGCTGGCGCCGGTGGCGGTCGAGGCCGGCGACTTCACGCGCGACGGTGGGTACGCCGCCGCGGAGCAGCTGCTCGACCGCAACGCCGACGTCGACTGTGTGTTCGCGGTCAACGACGTGATGGCGGTCGGCGCGATGTCCGCGGTGCGTGCGCGCGGCGTCGACGTACCGGGTCAGCTCGGCGTCGCCGGGTTCGACGACATCGCGACGCTGCGGGACGTGTGGCCGGGTCTGACGACCGTACGGCTGCCGCTGGAGCAGATGGGTCGCCGTGCGCTGGAGCTCGCCATCGAGGGCGGCGACGCCACGACCGAGACGTTCAAGGCCGAGGTAGTACTGCGCGAAAGCACCGCCCGCGCCTGAATCAGAGGCTGCGCGGAGAGGTGGTGCCTGCTCCGCGCCGCCCCGCGGGCACTGGGCGGCGTTGTCGTCGGTCGGAAGGACTCCGTCCTGCCTCCTTCCTCCGCCTTGCCCAGCACTCCGCGGGACGACGCTCGCGACGGCACCACCTCTCCGCGCAGCCTCTATGCTCGACCGGTGACCGTCTCCGAGATCTTCGACCCGTCGGCCTGGAAGCAGGTGGACGGCTTCGAGCTGACCGACATCACCTACCACCGCGCGGTCGACGCCGGTGTGGTGCGGATCGCGTTCAACCGGCCGGAGGTGCGCAACGCGTTCCGGCCGCAGACCGTCGACGAGCTGTACCGGGTGCTGGACCACGCACGGATGTCCACCGACGTCGGCTGCGTGCTGCTCACCGGCAACGGGCCGTCGCCCAAGGACGGCGGCTGGGCGTTCTGCTCGGGCGGTGACCAGCGGATCCGCGGCAAGGACGGATACAAATACGCCGAGGGCACGACCGCCGAAAGCATCGACCCGGCGCGCGCGGGCCGGCTGCACATCCTCGAAGTACAACGGCTGATCCGCTTCATGTCGAAGGTCGTGATCTGCGTCGTCCCGGGATGGGCCGCGGGCGGTGGCCACAGCCTGCACGTGGTCGCGGACCTCACGCTGGCGTCGGCCGAGCACGCGCGGTTCAAGCAGACCGACGCGGACGTGGCGTCGTTCGACGGCGGGTTCGGCTCGGCGTACCTGGCGCGGCAGGTCGGGCAGAAGTTCGCGCGGGAGATCTTCTTCCTCGGTGACGAGTACTCCGCCGACGACGCGTACCGGATGGGCATGGTGAACAAGGTTGTCCCGCACGCGGACCTGGAAGCCGTCGCGCTGGAGTGGGGCAAGAAGATCTGCGCGAAGTCCCCGACGGCGCAGCGGATGCTGAAGTACGCGTTCAACCTGATCGACGACGGGCTGGTCGGGCAGCAGCTGTTCGCGGGCGAAGCGACCCGGCTTGCCTACGGCACCGACGAGGCGGCCGAAGGACGCGACTCGTTCCTGGAGAAGCGGCCGGCCGACTGGTCGCCTTACCCGTATGCCTTCTAGCCCACATCCGTTGGCATAGGCAACGATTCGCGCATCGGCAGCTGGTGCTCCGTCGAGCGGATGGCTCGGGGCGAGTGCCTGTTCAGCCTTGGTAGATTTTAACACCAGATTCTGTGGTCTTCACAGAAATATTCGTGCGAAGTGCTGACAGTTCGCGGTAGATCGCTTACCGTCGGGCGCTATGAACAATCTCTCCCGCCGTGGGTTGCTTGCTGGTGCCGGTGCTGTGGTGGTTGGCGGAGCGGTAGGAGTGCCGGCGTCCGCCGGGACGCTCGCGCTCCCGCCGTCGCGGCGGTTCGTCCTCGACGGGCCGGGTGGCGAGCTGTTCCGGAGCAAGCCGCTCGCGGACGTGACCGTCATGCAGTCGATCGCGTTCGACAACATGAACCAGCGGCTGTTCACCGGGCAGCTGCGCGCGGGCTCGCCGTCCAGCAGCGGTGATCTCACACTGACGCAGCTCACGCTCGCCGGCGACGTGGTCGGGCACATGTACCTGAGCGGTTTCGGCCACGCGGTCTCGGTCGGCGCGGAGGCCGTCGGGCGGACGACGTACCTGTGGACCGAGACCGACGTCGACACCGCGAACGCGCGCGGCCGGCAGATCGCCCGGTTCCGTTGGGAGGACGGCGCGACGCTGACCAAGGACTCGCCGGGGCTGCGCAGCTGGAAGCCGGTCGCGGACGGTGCGGTGTTCACGCCGTCGGTGGACCAGCTGCACGGCCGGATCGGGATCCGGCACACACTCGCCGACGGGTTCCACATCAACGTGTACTCGCTGGCCGCGGCACGCGCCGGGGACTTCTCGCGGGTGCTCGCGTCGTTCAAGCAGCCCGCGATGACGGCGGGCATCGACTTCCAGGGCTGGGCGCTGTACGGCTCGTACGTCTACCTGTGGGAGGGCGAGGCGTACGCCGGTACGCCGGATCCTGCCGCGGCGACGTCGAAGCTCTGGACGTACGACATCACCAAGGGCGAGGTCGTCGAGTCCGTACAGATCCTGGACGGCGCCGACCTGGTCTACCGCGAGGCCGAGGGTGTCGGGGTGCACGTCGATCGTTTCGGCTGCCCGCGGCTGTGCTTCGGCTTCGCCTCCGGCGTGACCGGCGACCGCCGGGCCAACCTCTTTTATCGGAGCAGATTGGTGTAACCGCATGGACAACCTGTCCCGCCGCGGGTTGCTGACCGGTGCCGGCGCATTAGTTGCCGCCGGCACCCTCGGCGTACCGGCGGCCACCGCCCGGACCCTGTCCCTCCCGACCTCGAAGCGCTTCCAGATGAGCGCGACCACCAACGAGTTCTTCCGCAGCAAGCCGCTGCAGGACGCGACCGTGATGCAGTCGTTCGCGTTCGACACCCCCAACAACCGCCTGTTCGCCGCCCAGTTGCGCGGCGGGAGCGGTGCGAACAGCGGCGATCTCGCGCTGACCCAGCTCGACTTCTCCGGCAACCAGCTGGGCTACATGTACCTCTCCGGGTTCGGCCACGCGGTGTCGATCGGCGCGGAGGCTTCCGGTAGTACGACGTACCTGTGGACCGAGACCGACGTCGACACGGCGAACGGGCGCGGCCGGCAGATCTGCCGCTTTCCCTGGCAGAACGGGAAGACGCTGACGTCCTCGGCGGTGACGAAATGGAAGCCGGTGTCGAGCGGCAGCGTCTTCACCCCCGCCGTGGACCAACGCTTCAACCAGCTCGGCGTCAGGCACTCGCTGTCCGACGGGATGCACATCAACGTCTACTCGCTGACGGCCGCGCGCAGCGGTGACTTCTCGACGGTCCTCGCATCGTTCAAGCAGCCGGCACTGACGCCCGGCATCGACTTCCAGGGCTGGGCGCTGTACGGCTCGTACGCCTATTTCTGGGAAGGCGAGGCCTATCCCGGCGAGCCCGACGAGACCCAGGCGACGTCGAAGATGTGGTGCTACGACATCAACGCCGGCCAACTGGTCGACTCGTTCCTCACCCTGGCCGGCAAATCCCTCACCTACCGAGAACCAGAAGGCATGGCCGTCTACGGCTCCACCGACGCCACCGCCCGCCTCTACTTCGGCTTCGCCTCGGGCGTAACCGGCGACCGCCGAGCCAACCTCTTCTACCGCAACGACCTCGTGTGAGCTACTGGGCGACGCCGTACAAGCGGTCGCCGGCGTCGCCCAGGCCGGGGACGATGTAGCCCTTGTCGTTCAGGTGGGAGTCCATGCCGGCGATGACCAGGTTGCAGGGGACGTGGAGGTTGGTGAGTTCGCGTTCTACGCGCTCTACGCCCTCGGGGGCGGCCAGCAGGCAGATGGCGGTGATGTGGTCGGCGCCGCGGTCGACCAGGAACTGGATTGCGGCGGCCAGGGTGCCGCCGGTGGCGAGCATCGGGTCGAGGACGTAGCACTGGCGGCCGGACAGGTCCTCCGGGAGCCGTTCGGCGTACGTCGACGCGGTCAGGGTCTCCTCGTTGCGGACCATGCCGAGGAAGCCGACCTCCGCGGTCGGGAGCAGTCGTGTCATCCCCTCGAGCATGCCGAGGCCGGCCCGCAGGATCGGGACGACGAGCGGCTTCGGCGCGGCGAGCTTCACGCCCTGCGCCTCCGCGACCGGGGTCTGTACCGTGACCGGGCCGGTCCGCACGTCCCGGGTCGCCTCGTAGGCGAGCAGCGTGACGAGCTCCTCGGTCAGCCGCCGGAACGTGGGTGAGTCCGTGTGCTCGTCGCGCAGCGCGGTGAGCTTGTGGGCGACGAGCGGGTGGTCCACGACGAGGATCTGCATAAGCCCGAACGGTACCGTCGGCGATTCGCGGCGGGAAAGCGCGCTCGCTGCCAAACTGGAAACTGCATTGGATTCTGCCCTGTTCGCCCACCAGGGAGTGACCCGATGACCGAGAAGTCGCCCGAGCAGCTCGACCGCCTGCGCCGGCGTGCCGCCTTCCTGCGCGAGCGCGAGGAGGCGGCGGCCCTGCGGGACCGGATCGCGCCCCGGCGGGCCCGCGTCCGGCAGCTCCGGGAGGCGATGCGCCGGGCGACGTTCCATCACTGACCATGACCGGGCGGTGTCGACCTGTGTTGGCGGATCTGATACCACAACGAGATCGCCTGGAAAGCTGGAGTCTGGGACGATGAGCCGGTGTCCGATGCCACGGCTATGACCGATCTCGACTGTGCGGTTGCCGCCTACCTCGAGGACGGGCACTGGACTGTCACCCCGCTCGTACTGCGCGGTGAGCTCGACCTGTCCACCCTGGTCTCCGCCCTGCGTCGTTACCCGGGCGAGGCGGGCGTGCTCGGCATGGTGTCGGTCGACGAGGACTTCTTCGTCCTGGTGCGAGTGGACGGCGGGCGGGCGCGGTTCCTGATCTCCGACGTGACCGCCGCGACCGAGTGGCCGCTGGCCCGGCAGGTCGTGGACGAGCTCGACATCCCGCTGGCCGATGACGACGACGAGCAGGTCCCGGCCGGCGACCTGGCGATCGTGGCCGACCTGGGGATGACCGCGATGGACCTCGGCGCGCTCTGCGACGACGTCGACCTCTACCCGGTGGAGATGCTCGAGGAGGTCGCCGAGGCGCTTGGCTTCGGCAACCAGTTCGACGACGCGATCGAAGCCGTTGGCTAGTCCGGTCCTGCGGCAGGCGTGGTCGCGGTTGATGGCGCTGGCGCTCGAGGAGGCCGAGCGGGCACTGCCCGACGTACCGATCGGCGCGCTCGTGGTGGACGGCGACGGGGAGATCATCGGCCGCGGGCACAACGAGCGGGAGCTGACCGGCGACCCGACGGCGCACGCCGAGATCCTGGCGATCCGGGAGGCGGCCCGGCACGTCGGTGAGTGGCGGCTGTCCGGCTGCACGCTGGTGGTCACGCTGGAGCCGTGCACGATGTGCGCCGGGGCGATCGTGCTGTCCCGTCTGGACCGGCTGATCTTCGCGGCGTACGACGAGAAGGCCGGCGCGGTGGGGTCGCTTTGGGACGTCGTCCGGGACCGCCGGCTCAATCACCGGCCCGAGGTGGTGGGCGGTGTGATGGCCGACGAGGCAGGCGCCCGGCTCCGCGATTTCTTCATCGGGCACAGACCTTGATAGTGTCCTCGGCGGTGGCGTGTCCGAGCGGCCGAAGGAGCGCGCCTCGAAAGCGCGTGACGGGCAACCCCCGTCCGAGGGTTCAAATCCCTCCGCCACCGCCATTCGGTTGGATGGTCCCGCACGAAGTGTGGGACCATCCAACCGAATATCAAGGGCTGTGGGATTTGGGAGGAGCCTGCGACGGTTCCCTCCGCCACCGCCAACCGCCCCTCGGGGCGGCAGATAGCCGGAGACCCTGATGCTGTGTGATGCGTCAGGGTTTTCGTCTCTCTGGACCTGACTCGGGACGCTCGGCGAGAGGGCCCCTATGGATGTTGCGGAGCTCGACGGCATTCTGCTGGCGGGTGCGGCGGTTCTGCTGGTCGCCGTGGTCGCGGTGCGGCTGTCCGCGCGGATCGGGCTCCCGTCGCTGCTCATCTACCTCGGGATGGGCCTGCTGCTCGGCGAGTCGGGGCCAGGGCACATCCACTTCGAGGACGCGCAGCTGGCGCACGCGCTGGGGTTCGCGGCGCTGGTGGTGATCCTCACCGAGGGCGGCCTGACCACCCGGTGGAACGAGGTCCGCCCGGTGATGCCGCTCGGGCTGGTGCTCGCGACGGTCGGTGTCGCGGTCAGTGTCGGCGTCGTCGCCTGCGTCGCGCATTTCGTGCTCGGGCTGAGCTGGCAGCTGTCCGTCCTGCTCGGCGCAGTGACGTCCCCGACGGACGCGGCGGCCGTCTTCGCGGTGCTCAGACGGGTGCCGATCCAACCGCGGTTGCGGGGCGCGCTGGAGGCCGAATCCGGTCTGAACGACGCCCCAACCGTGTTGCTCGTCACACTCGTCAGCACCGGCGAGATCGGCGACAAGGGCCTGCTGTGGTTCAGCGGCCTGGTCGTGTACGAGCTCGTCGTGGGCGCCCTGTTCGGCCTGCTGATCGGCTGGCTGAGCGTCGGCCTGATCCGGCGGATGGCGCTCGGCTCGGCCGGCCTGTATCCGCTCGCGGTGCTCTCCGTGGCCTTCATCTCGTACGCCGGGGGCGCCGTCCTCCTGCACGTGTCCGGATTCGCCGCCGTCTACGTGACCTCGCTGGTGCTGGGCCGGGCCGAGTTGCCGCACCGGATGGCGACCCGGTCGTTCGTCGACGGGATCGCGTGGCTGGCGCAGATCGGGCTGTTCGTGATGCTCGGGCTGCTGGCGTCGCCGGGGGACTTCGAGCTCAACGACGTCCTCGTCGCGCTCGTGATCGGGGTCGCGGTGACCGTCGTCGGGCGGTTCGCGTCGGTGGCGATCTCGGCGGCGCCGTTCCGGCTGCCGTGGCGGGAGCGGACATTCATCTCGTGGGCGGGTCTGCGCGGCGCGGTGCCGATCGTGCTCGCGACCATCCCGCTCGCCGAGGGAGTGCCGCAGGCCGGCCGGATCTTCGACGTGGTGTTCGTGCTGGTGCTGCTGTTCACGCTGCTGCAGGGCCCGTCGCTGCCGTGGCTGGCGAAGCGGCTCAACGTGCTCGACGAGAACGCGGCGCATGAGGTGGACATCGACGTGGCGCCGCTGGAGTCGCTCGGCGCGGACATGCTCCAGGTGTTCGTCCCGAGCGAGTCCCGGCTGGCGGGCGTCGAGATCGGCGAGCTCCGGCTACCGCCCGGTGTCTCGGTCTCGCTGGTGATCCGCGGCGAGCAAGCTTTCGTTCCGGACCGCCGCACCGTGCTCCGGGCCGGCGACAACCTGCTCGTGGTCGCGCCCAGCCCGGTCCGCGAGCAGACCGTCCGCCGCCTGCGGGCCGTCTCCAGGGCCGGCCGTCTGGCCGGTTGGTTCGGCGAACGCGGCCGCGAACAGCACTAGGCGCGTGTCGCCGCGGCGATGACCTTGGTCAGGCGGGCGTGCAGGTCCATGAGCTCGTCGATGTCCATGCCGAGGCGCTCGACGATGGCCGGTGGTACTTCGAGGGCCTGCTCGCGCAGCGCCCGGCCCTTGTCGGTGAGAGCCACGGCAAGGGAGCGCTCGTCGGCCCGGGAGCGGTCGCGGCGCAGCAGGCCGGCGGCTTCGAGGCGCTTCAGCAGCGGGGACAACGTCGCGGGCTCGAGCTGCAGCATCCGGGAGAGGTCCTTGACCGAGACCGGCTCGTGTTCCCACAGCGCCAGCATCACCAGGTACTGCGGGTGGGTCAGGCCCATCGGCTCGAGGACCGGGCGGTAGAGCGCGATGACCGTCCGCGCGGCGACCGCGAGCCCGAAGCAGACCTGATGCTCCAGCGCGAGAGGGTTGTCCGGCGGCGTGATCTTCGTCCCTACCATGCGGTTAGTGTAGCAACATTATGTACACTAACTATTAGTGCGAAAAGTCAGTGAGGGAGCGATGACGCAGGTGATACGACGCCGGACCCCGCGGCCGATGAACATCGAGACCGTGCAGCGCTGGGTGGTCTCGGCCATCCTCTTCCACGTCGGCAGCGTCCCGGCCGTCACCCTGGCCGTCTACAGCATCGGCGTCGCCGGCGACGACTTCGGCAAGGGCGTCGGCCTGTGGCTGATGTCGGGCGTGATCGGCGTACTCACCGCGGTCGGCATCCTCGCCATTCACCGGCGCAGGCTGGTCTCGGCCTGGCTGCTGCCGGGCATCCTCCCGACCGCGGTCACCGGGTTCTTCATCTTCTGACCGCGGCCGGACGCCTCAGTTCGGGTTCTGGCCGGAGGGGACGGGCTGCGGGCTGGGGACCACCGGGAGGCAGACCGTGGAGCCCGGGGCGACCGCCACCGACGGGATGCCCTTGAGCTTCACCGCACCGAAGCCGGCCCCGATCACCAGGTCGACGGTGTGGTCGGTGCGGCCGTCGGCGATCAGCTGCGCCTTCTGGTTGAGCTGACCGGCGACGAGCAGCATCTCCGGCGCGTCCGCGGTGGCGCCGCGCAGCGCCACCACCTCGGTCTTGTCGCCCTTGGGCTCGTTGGCGACCCGGTCGATGTTGAAGCCGCGCTGCTTCAGCACTTCCGCGACCCGGCCGGCCGAGCCCGCACGGGCGCCGCCGTTGTACACGTTCAGCACGACTTGCTTCGGGACCAGGCGGTTGTTCGTCAGTTTCTGCTCGGTACAGGTCGGCTCGGCGCTGCTGTTCATCAGCGAGTTCCAGCCCCACCAGCCGCCGCCGGCAAGGATCCCGAGCAAGATCACCATCGTGATCGGCGTACGCCACCGGAGCCGCGAGTGCGGTCTCGGTTGCGGATGAATCGCTGTCACTTGCTCCTCCCCCCGTGAGCGGCAGCCATGGTCAGTCCACTACCAGTACCCGTGCATGCAGGACTTGACGCTGCTGCAGTGCGGCCCGCAGCGCGCGGTGCAGCCCGTCCTCGAGGTACATGTCGCCCTTCCACTCCACCACGTGGGCGAACAGGTCGCCGTAGAAGGTCGAATCCTCGTCGAGCAGTGCGTTCAGGTCCAGGGTGCCCTTGGTGGTGACAAGCTCGTCCAGCCGCACCTGCCGTGGCGGCAGCGAGGACCAGTCCTTCGGCCGCAGGCCATGGTCCGGGTACGGCTTGTCGTCCCCGACGCGCTTGAAGATCACCCCCCGAAGTCTAGCCGGATCACAGGTCGTCCGAGAGGTCACAAATGTCACCGGAACAGTCCGGTACACCGACTCAACCTTTCCGGGCCGCCCGGCGTCCTACAGGAACACGGAGCGGTGGGGTGGATCCGCGCCTACGACCAGGGGGGAGTGAACGGTATGCGAATTCTTCCGAAACTCGGCCTCGCGACCGCGGCGATCACGCTGATCGGGCTCGGTACGTCGGTACCGGCCGAGGCCGCCACGGTGTCCCAGGTGAAGGCCGCCCAGGCCCGCCTGAACACGCTCGGCTGCACGTCCGGTCCGGTCGACGGCAAGGCCGGCGCGATGACCCAGGCGGCGACGGTGCGGTTCCAGTCCGCCAACGTGCTGAGCCAGACCGGTTCGCTGAACAGTACGACGTATGCGCGCCTGATGGCCTCGACCGCGAAGCGCTGCGACGTCCGCGCGGTGCCTCGCCGCTCCGGGACCGGGCGCCGGATCGTCGTCAGCCAGACGCAGAACTGGGTGTGGCTGATCGATGCCCGGGGCAAGGTCGTGCGGCAGGGCGGGATCATCGACAACCCGACGTACCTCAAGGCCGGTACGTATACAAGCGGCTCGAAATGCGGCCGGCCGGCCCGGGTATTGCGCAACACCGACGGCGGGCGGCTCTACCTGAACCACTTCGTCCGGTTCGCGCCGTGCGGCGTCGGGTTCCACCAGATCCCGACCTACAAGTCGAACGGGCAGCAGATCCACGCCGACTGGCTGCTCGGCACGAACTACCGCGCCTCGCACGGCTGCATCCGGGTGTCGGCCTCGATGTCGGTCGCGATCTGGTCGTTCGCGGCCGGCGCGACGCGTGTGGTCGTGATGCGCTGACCTCGGAGGACTAGCATGCCGACCGGGTAGTACAGCCAGAGTCGAGGCAACCGGGGAAAGGCGCGCCAGATGGCCGAGAAAGCCGACGTCGTGGAGACCGTCAAGCAGGGGTACGCGTTCGAGGGGGCGGCGCTCGAGCTGGGTGCGTTGCTGGTCGACGGCGAGCCGAATCCGGAGGCGGCGGTCCGGATCCCGCTGGGGATGATGAACCGGCACGGCCTGGTCGCGGGCGCCACCGGTACCGGCAAGACCAAGACCCTGCAACTGATGGCCGAGCAGCTGTCGGCGGCCGGTGTCGCGGTGTTCGCCGCCGACATCAAGGGCGACCTGTCCGGCATCTCGCAGCCCGGTGCGAGCAGTGACAAGCTGCTGGCCCGGACCAAGACGATCGGCCAGGAGTGGACGGCGACCGGCTTCCCGACCGAGTTCTACGCGCTCGGCGGCCAGGGCACCGGGATCCCGATCCGCGCGACGATCACATCGTTCGGCCCGGTGCTGCTGTCCAAGGTGCTCGGGCTGAACGACGTCCAGGAGTCGTCGCTCGGGCTGATCTTCCACTATGCCGACAAGGCCGGGCTGACCTTGCTCGACCTGAAGGACCTGCGCTCGGTCATCCAGCACCTCACCTCCGACGAGGGCAAGGACGACCTGAAGGAGCTGGGCGGTCTGTCCGCGGCGACCGCGGGTGTGATCCTGCGGGCGCTGATCGGATTCGCCGACCAGGGCGCCGAGGCGTTCTTCGGCGAGCCCGAGTTCGACACCGCCGACCTGTTGCAGCAGCGCGACGGCAAGGGTGTCGTGTCGCTGCTCGAGCTGCCGAACCTGCAGGACCGGCCGGCGCTGTTCTCGACGTTCCTGATGTGGCTGCTCGCCGATCTGTTCCACGACCTGCCCGAGGTCGGCGACGTGGACAAGCCCAAGCTGGTGTTCTTCTTCGACGAGGCGCACTTGTTGTTCAACGACGCGTCCAAGGCGTTCCTGGACGCGATTGCGCAGACCGTCCGGCTGATCCGGTCGAAGGGCGTCGGCGTGTTCTTCGTGACCCAGACGCCGAAGGACGTGCCGGACGCGGTGCTGGCCCAGCTCGGTTCGCGGGTGCAGCACCAACTGCGTGCGCACACGCCGAACGACGCGAAGGCCCTGAAGGCCACGGTGTCGACGTTCCCGAGCTCGTCGTACGACCTGGGCGAGGTGCTGACCCAGCTCGGGATCGGCGAGGCGATCGTGACCGTGATGAACGAGAAGGGCGCACCGACCCCGGTCGCGTGGACCCGGCTGCGGGCGCCGCAGTCGCTGATGGCGCCGGCGTCCGCGGAGCAGTTGACCGCGGCGGTGCAGGCCTCGGCGAACAACGCGAAGTACTCGCAGATGCTCGACCGCGAGTCGGCGTACGAGATCCTGGCCGCGAAGGTGCAGGCCGGTGCGGCGCAGGCCGAGGCCGAGAAACAGCAGCAGGAGCAGGCCAAGCAGCAGGAGGAGCCGCGGCCGCGGGCCCAGAGGCAGGAGAAGTCGATGGTCGAGCAGGTCATCGGGTCCTCGGCCTTCAAGCAGTTCGCCCGGTCGGCCGGCCGGGAGATCGTCCGAGGCCTGTTCGGCTCCGCCCGCAGGCGTCGCTGACGGTCCGGGTTTTCCTTGTCAGGACAGGGGAAACCAGGCCTGTTCGTTGATCAAACGACTGACTCAGCAAGGATTGCCGATCGTTTCCAAGTCGTCATCCACAGCCGCGCCGTCACCGATGGGCCGTGACGCCTACACGCCGTACCGTGTGAAGTGATGGTTGCACAGAGTAGGCGGGCGATGCGTACCTGGGCGCTCTGGACCCTGACGGTCCCGGCGTTCGCCGTCGTGGTGCTCGTCGACCTGGCCGCGATCGGGTACGGCGTGCGCGCGTTCACCGAGGTGCCGAGCTGGCGTGGTCTCGACGTCGTGTTCGCGCTGACCGTCTCGGCGCTGATCTCGGTCGAGGGCGCGCGCCGGGTGGAGAGCCGCCGGCGGCGCGGTGGCGCGCTGCACAAGGACCTCTCCCCGGCGTGGATGATCGCCGCGTCGGTGATCCTGCACCCGGCGCTGGCGATCCTGGTCGCGGTGCTGCTGCGGATCTGGTGGCGGATCCGGGCCGGCAAGTGCATCCCGTACCGGTGGGCCTTCTCGACCGCCGTGCACGTCCTCGCGGTCGGCGCCGCGCACGCGGTCTTCGTCTCGGCCCGGGGGCTGACCGGCGACAGCGGCCTCGGCCTGGTCGTCGCGATGACCGGCGGCGCTTTCGCGTACGTCGTGACCGACACCTTGCTGTGCGGGCTCGCGATCTCGCTGATCATCCCGGGCAGCAACCGGCAAGAGACGGTCGGCGGCCTGGACGACCTGTGCACCGACGCGACCGCCGCCACCTTCGGCTGCCTGCTCGCGGCGGCCTGCCTGATCAGCCCGTGGTTCGCGTTCGTCGCGATCCCGGTCACGCTGACCGCGCAACGCGCCCTGCTCCTCGGCCAACTGGAGACCGAGGCCCAGACCGACCCGAAGACCAGCCTGACCCGGGTCGACTGGTGGCGCCGCCGGACCGAGCACATGCTGCGCACCTCGCGGAACCAGCACGAGCCGATGGCGGTGCTGCTGATCGACATCGACCACTTCAAACAGGTCAACGACCGGCACGGCCACCTGGTCGGCGACGAGGCGCTGCGCGCGGTCGCGACGATCCTGCGCAGCGCGATCCGGGCCAAGGATGTGATCGGCCGGTTCGGCGGCGAGGAGTTCGTGATCGCGCTCCCCGACACCGGGCTCGACGAGGCGACGGTGACCGCCGACCGGCTCCGCAACGCGGTCGCCAACAGCCCGCTGGCCGCGATGTGCGCCGGCGTGCTGGACGACCCGCACCTGGATCCGGACACCTTCCACCTGACCGTCAGCATCGGCGTCGCGGTGTACCCGGCCGACGGAACGACCGTCGACGACCTGCTGCTGCGCGCCGACCGCGCGATGTACGCCGCGAAGGCCGCCGGGCGCAACCGGGTCCGACTGGCCGCGGACATCGTCCCGCTGCCCCGGCTGACCGCGACCGCACAATTCGTGGACCAGACAGAACCTTTGGCTCCTGCCCAGCGTCCTGTGAGGTGAGGACGGCAGGACGGAGCACAGATGACGGCCACGGGGAGTCGTGACGACGACTTCACGGCATTCGTGCTGGCCAGATCCGCGCGCCTGGTGCACTTCGCGCGGGTACTCTGCGGTGACGCCGGCCTCGCCGAGGACCTGGTGCAGACCGCGCTGGAGAAGGCGTACCTGCGCTGGGACCGGATCGAGATGGCCGACCCGTTCGCGTACGTCCGGCAGGCGGTGGTCAACCAGCACCTGTCGTGGGTACGGCGGCGGCCGTGGCGCGAGCGGCCGAGCGGTGACACGACCGAGCTCGAGCTGCTCCTCGAGGCGGACGCCGATCCGAGCGGCGGCGTCCATCGGCGGGTCGCGGTCGGGGCCGCGCTCGCCACGCTGAGCCGGCGCGAGCGGGCGGTCGTCGTACTGCGGTACCTCGAGGACTTGACCGAACGGGAGACGGCCGCGGTTCTCGGGGTGGCGATCGGGACGGTGAAGAGCGCGAACGCGCGAGCCCTGGACAAGCTGCGGGCCGCGCCCGAGCTGAGCGGTGTGGGGGAGCGGGCATGAACGACGAACAACTCCGGGCAGCCTTGGCGCCCGACGACACGATCGCTCCGCTCGACCCGGCGCGGGTGGTCGCCGGCGCGCGACGCCGACGGGTCCGGGGCCGGGTCGCCGCTGCCGCTGCTTCGGCCGCGGTCGCCGGGGTGGTCGCCGTGACGGTGGTCGCCGGGCTGCCGCGGGCCGACGTACCGCAGCCGGCGGGCCCTGGTCCGGCCGTGCCGGTGCAGCCGAGCATTCGGACGCCGGTTCGTACGCCTTCGGTGCGACCGACGCCACCGCCCAGCGCGACGCCGACATTTCCGGCTCGGCGGACGGTGCGGCCGACGAGCGTGCCGACGTCGAGCACGCCGCCGGGGCCGCGCGGTGACCGTACGACGCCGCTGCGGCAGGCCACGCCGTCGACTCCGCCGACGCGGACGCCGGACTGAACCGGGGCAGAACCTTTTCGTTGCCCGGGTGCGTCCTTCAGCCCGACCGAACATCACTTAGGTGCGGAGGGCAACAATGAACGAGGCAGGCCGGAAACGGCGGACGACCCGGGTGCTGGTGGGCGCGATCGCGTCCGCGGCCGTCGTCGGGATCGCGGTCGCCGGAACCGCGATGGCGCGCAGCGGCGGCTCGAACGCGGACACCGCGGCCCAAGGCGGTCCCGCGGCAACACCGACCCGGTCGACGTCGCAGGAGCCGGCGTCCCGCGCGACCCCCAGCGCGATCGCCACCCCCACCCGCGCGCCGTCCGCGCGCCCGGTCCCACCCACTCTCCCACCGACCGCGATGCCGACCTGCCGACCGGTCCCCACCCCCTCGCTGCCACCGTCAGCGACCCCGACCCGCGGCCCGGTCGCCACCCCGACGCGCCGTGCGGTCGCCACCCCGACGCCTCCGCCGACCGCGAAGCCGACCCGTCGTCCGGTCCCTAGGCCGAGCCTTCCGCCGACGGTGTCGCCCACTCGTGCGGTTCCGTCGCCGAGTTGCGCGCCGACCTCGGCCCAGCTGCCGACGGCCTTCCCGGCCGGCAAGTAGCGGACCTCCAGCACTCATCAACTGCACGGCCGCACGCTCGCTG